>CAJOQF010000080.1 GCA_905236295.1 uncultured Eubacterium sp.
AAGACCTTCAGGAGCGAGGATGTAAGCTTTCTCGCCGTCTGCGTAGCAGATAAGAGCGATATTTGCTGTTCTGTTCGGATCGTACTCGATACCGATTACCTTAGCTTCAATTCCGTCTTTATTTCTCTTGAAATCTATAATTCTGTATTTCTGTCTGTTTCCACCGCCATGATGTCTGACTGTGATCTTACCTTGATTGTTCCTTCCGGAATGCTTTTTCTTCTTTGCAAGAAGTGACTTCTCAGGAGTAGTCTTTGTGATCTCCGAGAAATCAGAGCCTGTCATATTTCTTCTGGAAGGTGTATATGGGTTATATGTTTTGATTCCCATTTTAATTCTCCTTTCAAAAAGCTTTTAATCTGAATTAGAGGCCTGCGAAGATCTCTATGTCCACACTCTCAGGTGTGAGCTGTACGATAGCTTTCTTTCTCTTGGCTGTTCTACCGACTACATATCCTCTTCTCTTTTTCTTTCCCGGGATGTTCATCGTGTTAACAGAAGATACTTTAACTCCTTCAAACATCTTCTCAACAGCTTCTTTAATCATTGTCTTGTTTGCTTCCGGATGCACGTAGAATGTGTACTTCTTGTCAGCCATAAGCTCCATGCTCTTCTCTGTAACAACCGGCTTGAGGATTACATCATAATATTTAATATCTGCCATTATGCATACACCTCCTCGATCTTTGTCAAAGCATCCTTGGTCACGATGACCGTGTTATACTTCATTACGTCGTAAACATTGATTGTGTTTGTGAGAGCCATCTTTACGTCTGCAACGTTTCTTGCTGACATCATAACGTTCTCATCATTATCAGCTACTACTACGAGCGCCTTGTTTACTTTGAGGTTGTTTAATACCTCTACAAATTTCTTTGTCTTGATCTCGTCGAACTTGAGCTCGTCAAGTACGATGAACTTAGAATCATTAACTCTTGATGTGAGCGCAGACTTCAATGCTGCTCTCTTCTCTTTTCTGTTAAGCTTGATTGAGTAGCTTCTCGGGGTCGGAGCAAATACAACTCCACCGCCTGTCCACTGCGGAGATCTTGTAGAACCCTGACGTGCATGTCCTGTTCCTTTCTGTCTCCACGGCTTTCTGCCGCCGCCGCGAACCTCTGAACGGGTCTTGGCTTTCTGTGTTCCCTGACGGTTGTTTGCAAGCTGCTGTACAACTGCCAGATGAACGAGATGTTCATTTATTTCTACTCCGAAGATAGCATCGTTAAGATCAACTTTGCCAACTTCTTCGCCTTTCATATTATAAACAGCTACGTTAGCCATCTTAAAGTTCCTCCTTTCCTATGACATTACACACTCTTTACGCTCTCTTTGATGGTGATGAGACCTTTCTTCGGTCCCGGAACTGCACCCTTTACAAGGAGAAGGTTGTTCTCTGCGTCAACTCTTACTACCTCAAGATTCTGAACCGTTACCTGAACGCTTCCCATGTGTCCCGGCATCTTCTTACCTTTGAATACTTTACTCGGTGAAGAGCAGGCACCGTTTGAACCCTGATGACGATGGTACTTAGAGCCGTGTGCCATAGGTCCTCTGTGCTGACCATGTCTCTTGATCGCACCCTGATAGCCTTTACCTTTTGAAATTGCAGTAGCGTCAATCTTGTCGCCCTCTGCAAAGATATCTACCTTAATCTCATCTGCAAGATTGTACTCCTCAGCATTGTCGAGTTTGAACTCTCTTACATACTTCTTGCATGCAACTCCTGCCTTGTCGAAGTGACCCTTCATCGGCTTGTTTGCACCGTGACGATGTCTTACTTCTTTGCTGCCGTTTGCATCTTTTGTTGTGGCTTTCTCTTTGATATCAGTGTAACCAACCTGCACTGCTGAATATCCGTCGTTCTCCACAGTTTTGATCTGTGTAACAACGCAAGGACCTGCCTGCAAAACGGTTACAGGAATGAGTACGCCTTCTGAATCGAAGACCTGAGTCATTCCAAGCTTCGTAGCCAAAATCGCTTTGTTCATTGCTTTACCTCCTACAGCGGAACGCTTATGCGTTCATTCTAGTTTTACTTGTTTTTCATCTTGATGTCGATGTGTACACCGGCCGGCATCTCGAGACGTGATAATGCATCAACTGTCTTCTGTGTCGGAGCGATAACATCAATGAGTCTCTTGTGTGTTCTCTGCTCGAACTGCTCTCTTGAGTCTTTGTACTTGTGTACCGCTCTAAGAATAGTAACTACCTCTTTCTTAGTCGGAAGCGGTACCGGACCGCTAACCTGAGCGCCGTTCTTCTTCACACTCTCAATGATCTTTTTCGCTGATGAATCCACCAACTGATGGTCGTAAGCCTTAAGTGTAATCCTCATTACCTGACTTGCCATAAAAAAAGTCGCCTCCTTTTCGCACTTTTACTTTTGTAAGTACGACAAGCGGTGACTGTACCTCCTTACACACTCCCGTGTGTATCGCATAATATTCCATCTACAAAATAGTGGGTTATAGATTTTATATTGCTTGTACAGTGACTTGTCGCCAGTTTTATGAATTGACATTCGCTCCACGGAAAACCTTCCATAATTATGTACTTTCATTATGGAAGCAACCTCACGCTTCAACGCTATCAATGTCACAGCAATGAATATTCTACACTCTTTCAGGGAAACTTGCAAGATTTTTTTTGAATTTCAAGAATTTTGTAAAAACTGTATAGAACGGGCGCCGCAAGCGACGCCCTATTGTAATCATTTCACAATATATTGCCCGATAAACGGCAATTATCATTGAACTACGCTTAAGTTTACTCTCTCAAGCAGTTGTTTGACCGTTTTTTTGAAAACCGGATGGATGAAATACGGATCCAGCTCAGCCAGAGGTCTTAGAACAAACTCGCGATTCTTCATATCTATATGAGGAATGATCAGTCCGTCTTCATTATATACTATATCATCATAGAATATTATATCGAGATCGAGTGTCCTCGGTCCCCACTTTATCTGTCTTGTGCGGCCATTCTCATCCTCAATGCGATTGAGCTGTGCAAGCAACTCCTTAGGGGACAATAATGTCTCAACCAAAGCGACCGCATTTAAGAAGTCCGGCTGATCCTTTACCCCATAAGGCTCGGTCTTTATCACAGTAGATTTAGAGATAAGATGTGTGCGCGTTATCTCATCGAGCGCCTTGAATCCGTTTTGAATATACTGATTCGTATCGCCCATGTTTGAACCGAGCGCCACATACACCCTGTGCCATGCTCTCGATATCTCCACCGATACGGATTCAAGCGGCAGTCCGATTGGAGCCCACGGTTTTGCTATCTCCAGATCCAGCTTCCTCACATTCGAAAACCTTTCGAGAAGATCCATCGACAGATGTTCTGCCGCAGCCTCGATCAAAGAAAACGTCCTCTCATTTAAATAGCTGGTCATAAACTGACATACCTTGCCGTAGTTTACAGTCTTCGAGAGATCGTCACTCACTCCGGCAATACGAGTATCCATATGAAGGGTAGCCGATATAAGGAACTTCTGTCCAAGCTTGTTCTCCTCCGGGAGAACACCGTGGTGCCCGAACACCTCCAGATTTCTTATGTGTATCTTATCCATAAATAGCCTCCGTCATCTTTATAGCTCTGATGTTCTCTTTTACATCATGCACTCTGACATAGTCATATCCAGCCAGCGTTGCGAGCACACTGGTAACGATAGTACCCTCAAGCCGTTCTCCCACCGGCAGATCAAGGGCGTTACCTATAACAGACTTTCTCGAGCTGCCGAGCAACAGAGGATACCCAAGCTTCTTGAACTCGGACAGATTCTTTAAAACGCAGAGATTGTCCTCATAGCTTTTTGCAAATCCAATCCCGACATCGAGAATTATCTTATCCTTCGATATGCCGAATCTGTCTGCAATCTCCAAAGTTCCCCTCAGATCAGATATCATATCGGGGATCAGGTCATCATACTGTGCTTTATCTCTGTTGTGCATAAGCACGCACACAGCGTTTGTATCGGCGATCAGCTTTGCCATGTCCTCATTTGGTTTGAGACTGCCATCCTCGGCAGACAAAGTTTTCAATCCCCAGATATCATTTACGATATTAGCTCCTGCCCCAAGCGCTGCCCCGGCAACTGCTGCCTTGTATGTGTCGATCGATATGTCCACATCAAATTGCTTATGTATCGCTTCTATAACAGGGACGACTCTCTCTATCTCCTCCTCATCCGTGATACGGGTGTATCCGGGTCGGGTAGATTCACCGCCGACATCAATGACAACCGCTCCATCATTTATCATTTCCTGTGCACAGCAAAGAGCCGCATCCAACGCATTATGTTTGCCACCGTCCGAAAACGAATCGGGAGTGACATTTAATATTCCCATTACTTTCATTACTTCTTACCATTATAGAATGAACTAATGCCTGACCATGAAGAATATATTTTTTTGTTTTTTTCATCCACCTTTACTGTTTTGTAGGTACGCACTCTGACGTAATATTTCTTGTCCTTTGTAAGATCGGTTATTGTCACATAACTATTCTTAACCTTTGTAGACACTTTCTTGGAGGAGCTCATATCAAGCTTTTTGCTGTACTCGACCTGATATCCCGTCGTATTCTTTGTCTGTGGCTTGATATTTATCTGAGCCTTAGAATAGGAAGGAACATAATTGTTTACCCCCGTCAGAGTTGTACCCATAGGTCTTATGGTGTACTTCTTCGTCACTGTGCCGCTGTAATTGCCTTGAAATGTTACAACCGCCTTTGCAACTCCAACATTAATGTTGTTTGAAAACGTCGTAGTGTAATAATTGCTTCCTATTGTCGCGTCTTCGCTGTCAGTGACAGTAACCCTCGGACTTTGTTCCTTTCCTGTATAGTCAGTCGCCGTATATGACAGAGTGACCTTTTTTATCATAGGGATTTCCCTGACCCATGTCTCTTTGCATTTTGAGCAGGCAATAGTCACCTTACCCGCAGCGGAAGTAGTTGCCTTTTTTGTAACTTCTGAGGTTCGTCTCGAATGATCGCAGGTGGTTGATTTCTTGTTTGTACTGGTGATCGCAAGAAGACTGCTGTCCTTATAATCCGGTCTTACACCTATGATCGTCACGCACTCAACGCTCTTTCCAAGATTCACTTTTCCCGAGAACACCTTAGCCGCACTCTCTACCGGAGATGCCACGGCATTAGGCATATAATAATATGTAACATCACTATCCAAACCGGTCCCTTTAAGTACTCCGGATTTGAAACTAAACTTCGCGGTGATATCCCCAACCGTGCCGTCAGCTTCCGGCAAGCTTCCTATACTCTTTGCAGTAGCACCCGAATCCTTCTTGCATATTGCAGAAAGCATATATTTATTGTAATAGCTCTCCTGGGTATGATAGTTGTCAAAACTCTTTATCTTGGCATTGCTTCTGTTAAAGTACTTATAGTATCCATTTGTGTACTTTGTACCGCCCGACTCCATCGCGTTATCATCCCACGTAACATCAACATTGTACCAGCATCCGTTGATCCTGATCCTGTTCCATGAGTGTTCGGAGCTCGTCACAAGAACCGTATCAATATCAAGAGCATTGCACATAAGCTCAAATGTCTTTGCATATCCCATACAAACCGTAGATTTCTTTACTAGAAGAGAATATATGGATTGCGTATATGAAGTCTGCTCATATTTCTTTAATTCAGACGAATTGAGTCCCTTGCTCAGGATAAGGTCACCGAATTCGCTGTCATACGTGGTCGTTTTGCAAATCTTGTCGTGGATATATTTTTCCTGCGCTACAACGTCGTCCCCTGCTGCAGATGCCTCCTCAGACCATGTTTCAATAAGTCCGGCTATCTTTTCAGTGGCTGCATATCTCTTTTTTCCATTGGCAAAATCCTTGTATGCCAGCAGTCCAACCGAGCTCACTTTACTGTTTTTTGTTGAATAAATAATGCCCGGCTCCAAAAAGAAGAACTGTGGGTTCGCAAACTGGAACAGATAGCTCAGTTTTTTCAGCTCATCCGTCGTAAAATCATAACCGCTTATATCGACCCTGTCTGTCATACCATATTCAATACCGCTGTCAGATTTTTTCGAATAATTATTCTCGGTATTAAGGTAATAATTGCACATGTCATAGAGCTCGTCCCACACTTTTCTCTCATCCGCGTCGAGCTGATTGTAGTAGTAGAACGACTCGCAATTCTGCCAGTCCATTATCTCGTTGTATTTGTAGGATGAATCGCCGACCCTCTCCAATCCTTCATCTTCCATCTCTATCGCGGTTATGGATGATGACGCTTCGACAAGCTCAGCGTTCGCGGTGGTCGACTCAGCGTCTGCGGCGGACGATCCGTTATTTTCAGTGCTCTGTCCTGCAACCGTCTTTTCAGGCTCAGCCGTGGCGGCGAAAACCGCCTGAACTCCTCCTGCAAGCATTGTGCACGAAAGCAATGCCGCTATAATCTTTTTCATATTCCTTCCTCTCATCGTTTCTTTATTACACCTCCGTTTTAAACAGGATGATCATACTATTTCTTAGTTTTAAATGATACTTTCTTAGACCACGACGAATACTTAACAACCGTCTTTCCGTTTATTTTATATTTCTTGTAAGTTCTCACCTTTACATAGTATCCGGTTCCCTTTTTAAGGTTCTTTATCACAACCGAACTCTTGGTATTTGATATTTTTACACTCTTTGAGCTGCTAAAGTTTTTCTTTTTAGAGTATTTTATCTGGTAGCCTGTAGTTCCGCTCTTTTGTGGCTTGATGTAAATGCGGGCCTTCGTCTTATACTTTTTGACCTTCTTGATCGTGGTGCCGTCTGGCGTCGCTATGACTTCCGTCCCATCATCTGATGAGCTGCTTTCGGATGCTGAGCCATTTACGGATGTTGTCCCACTTTCGGATGCTGAGCCTGTCGAAGTATCACCACTTCCAGTCCCTGAGTCCGCCGAAGAGCTATCATCTCCGCCTGCAAGCTTTATCACCTCGCTGTCCCTGTAGTCATTTCTGACGCCGACTACAGTAACATAAGAAACCTTACTTCCCAACGAAACCTTTGAGCTAAAAATACCGCTCGCCCTCTGAACCGAAGCCGCACCTCCATCAACCAGATAGAAATAGGTAACGCTACTATCCGGATTTGATGCACTTAAGTAATATGTGCCATCAGTCTTGGCGATCTCAAAGCCCGCCTGTTCTATGTCGACTGTTCCGTCTGCAATAGCAAGCGTGCCGTAGCTTGATGCAGTTGCTGTAGAATCTTTAGCACATACGGATGATGGCATATATGTATCGTAGCAACTGTTTTGTTGGTGTGCATTACCAGATTCATATGAGTTGCTTGTAATCGTAGCTGTACTTATATTGAAATATTTATAGTATCCGGAGGGATAGCTTTTATCCATAAACTGATCATCCCAGGTAGGATCTACATTGTACCAGACTCCGTCAAGTCGGACTCTCGTCCAGGCATGACTAGAACTTATAATCTCCAGCGCATCTATATCCACAGCATTGCACATAAGTTCCATCGCCGCTGCATATCCGGCGCAGACTGTAGATGTGCCAAGCATTGCAGAGTATGCGGATTGAGTGTAATGCTCCTGCTCATACGCCTCTGTTTCCGTATCTGATGTTAACTTTATAAATTCATAATCGTAAGTTGTATTATTACATATAGTATCGTGAAGCGCCACTTCCTTTTCAAGGTCGGTCGCACAACTTGAAACCGACGCAATCCAGTCATCTATCTTGTCCGCCAACTGCAGTGAACTGTTGTACCTCGCATAACCGTCTGCAAAATTGGCATACGCCATAAGTTGTACGGTAGCTACCGTAGTGGAATTCCCTCCCGGGATAAATCCTCCATCCGGGAAATCGCCTCCGTTGCGATCATCTCCCGGTCCGGCAGTTGTGCCATAAGAGGTTATTCCCTTGGAGTATCCCAGCTCCAGGAAATAAAACTGCGGGTTGGATTCTTTAAACAGATAGTACAGATTCTTAAACTCCGTCTGCGAAAGCCCATAGTCCGAAACATCAAGTGATTCCAAAAGCCCGATCGTAACACCACTGCTCAATGTTATAGAATAGTTTGCCATTGTGTTGAGATAATAGTTGCACTGTTCATAGAGCAGATCCCAGACTTCTTTTTGTGTTGCAGTCAGCTTGTTGTAAACATAGAATGAAGCACAGTTACCCCAATCGTAAAACTCGCTGTAAGAGTAGGAACCGACTCTGGCAACCGAAGTGTCATCCGCCTCCTTGGTGATGACTTTCATCCCGGCAAGGTCGCCTGTAGGGAGTGACGCTTCGACAAGCTCAACGTCTGCAGTGGCTGACTCAGTGTCTGTGCTTTTCGCCCCGGCGTCTGTGGCGGTTGATGTGGCAGCGTATACTGCCTGTGAACCACAGGTAAGCATTGCAGCGCACATCGTTAATGCTGTCCATTTTTTTAATTTTCTCATATCTGTCTCCTTTACATGTTTCCCATAACTCCCCGAAATATGTATAAAGGCAGCTTTTGACTTCCCCACAAAGCCAAAAAAGGCGATACGCAAAACGCCTATCGCCTTTCATTATATCACATTTTATTATGCCTGTGTAATCGAACACACTTCCTTAACGTTTTAATCCTTCCGCAGTCTGAAGCATCTCATCCGATGTTGTTATTATCTTTGAGTTTGCCTGGAATGCTCTCTGTGTAACGATCATTCTCGAGAATTCCTCCGCCAGATCCACATTGCTCATCTCAAGTACTCCGGTCGCGATCGCTCCACCGTTTTCCGACACATCCATATATGTCACTTCCCCCGAGTTCGGAGACATTGCGTAAAGGTTTTCGCCCTCACTCGTAAGCCCGGATGCATTCTGGAACTTGGCTACAGCTATCTGTCCAACGAGAACCGAAGTGTCGTCGTTGTATCTGTAGTAAATACGTCCGGTGTTGTCTATTACATGTCCGATAAACAAGGTCTCGGCGTTACCTTTTCCATTGCCGTTTGCATCTCCCTCAGCAATTGTAAGATCCGTCAATGAATCCGCCGACGATGCGTAGGTGAGTGATGCTCCTGTGGTAGATACAGTTCCCGGTGAATTCTGGGCATTCATATCAAATACCGGCGAATCCCAGTTTGTCCATGTGACATTTCCGTAGGTATCGTTTGCGCTGCTTCGTGCATCATAGAATGTTGCAAACGCTCCGTTTACCACGAGTCTTCCGTATCCACCGCCCGGTTTGTCCCCGGTCAGACTCTCAATCGCCGCCGCCAGATCGGCTCCGGAATTGATATTGTCTATACCGATTCGATACACATAGTTGCCTGCATCGGATGAAACCGAACTCTCTGTACCCTCGGTAAATACAACATTGATCTTCTGACTACTTCCGACCGTTGTGAAATAAAAACCGGTGTCATAGAGATCACTCTTGTTTGATGCGCTGAATGCCGTAAAATCGAACGTTGCCGCCGAATGCGGTATAGCGGCAGTCTGGGTGTTTCCATTCGCATCGGTATATGACTCTATGGTTGTATAAGTAGCGCCCATATATCCCGATGAAGATGTGGAATCAAGACTTATCCAGCTTGGAAGTTCTCCGGCGGTTGTGGCAGGTGCCGATGCATTTGCCTTTCCCGTAAGTCCCGAAAGATCAACACTTATATTTTTTCCAATAGTTGCCGGAAGTCTGAACGTTGCCGCCTTGCTTCCCGCATTTCCGTTTACGGACTGCAGGCTGCCGTTTGATGCATTGTATGCCAGAACCGCTGTATTGTTCGCAGCGAGTGTCTGTTCTACCCCCAGTTCGTCCACGGCTTTTGTGAGATTAAGTCCGATTGTCGTGGCATCGGCATCACCTGCATCGGTAAGGGTGAAGGTAAGAGTGAATTTCTTACCGTCAGCGCCGAACACTTCAACATCCATCGACTCTCCCGAAGAAGAAAGCTTTGCATCGGAAGAATCAATATTCCCTTTGATATTTACAAATGTGGTCTGTGTCGGTGTCGTGTTTTTAAGGTCGGTTATGCCGTTTAGCGAAAGCTTGCCAAGTGCGGCATTTCTGTTGACATTTACTCCGTCTGTTGATGGCCACCCCAGTACATAACATCCTGTCGAATTCATTACGAGGTCGCCGTTTTCATCGATATTAAAGGAGCCGTCTCTTGTAAACCTTCTGGTACCTGAGCCGGTATCTACTGCAAAGAACGCTGTCGGGTCCGTAATGTACATATCAAGCTTTGAACCTGTTGTCTGCATGGACCCTGCGTGTGTAATGCTGGTTGAGATAGATGAGACTCTGTCGCCCAATCCAATCTGCTTTGCATTGATAGATGAGTGATTCGCCTGCGCCGCCTGCGTCCTTGCATTTGTCTGATACAGCACATCCGAAAAGCTCGTGCTTTTTGCTTTGTAGCCGGTGGTGTTAACATTGGCGATGTTATTTCCTATTACATCCATCGCGTTCTGTTCCGTCTTCAAGCCGATAGCTCCCGAATACAGTGATCTAATCATATGTTTCTCCTTGTGTGGCTATTCACAGCTGTAAATCTACATGATCATATACTTCAGATTATATATCGTCATTATCCCGTCAGTTTTTAACTCCCCACAGGCATTTCCACCCAAAACTGTCGAATGAAAAAGTAAATTCCACTCTTATATTCTTGAAGTGGAATTCAGTCTTACAGAAATTCAACTTTTCTCTTATAATACTCCCCGATACTCCTTGTTCCTGGAAAGG
>CAJOQF010000081.1 GCA_905236295.1 uncultured Eubacterium sp.
CCGGTACTGGCATATATTACTGGTATAAATGCTTTGATTTCGTTAATGTGCATTACTGTAGCAGTAAGTGGAGGATGGTTGTCAAGTGTGCGAAAAAAAAGAAAAAATCTTAAAAACAGTGAGTGTAATTAAATTAAGAAGGCGGTTGCGTGCGCAGCCGCTTTTCCTTTAAATGAACAAAATGCAGGATGGGAAATGGTCAAAATCTTTACTGGAGTTAAGAATTAGATTAAAAATGTAAGAATAGTTAAGGCGTAGTTAAGAAAAGTTAAGAATTTAATGGATAGTAATTAAAGCTCCGTATGTTATTATAAAAGAGCACAAGATGCGTAAAAAAATTAGTTTTAGGAGGATGAGAAAGATGAAGAAACAAATGAAAAGAATGGTAACAGTTGGTATGGCAGCGGTAATGATGAGTATGCCGGTTATGGTATTTGCGGAGGAGACTGATGCAGATATAGAGATTCAACAGAGCGAAGTGTATGATACTGCATCGTATGTAATATCAGATGACAGCTATGAGTATATGGTCGATGAATTTACTGATTTGTTCAACTTTGGTGCTGATTATATAGAGGCAGAAAATGAAGAGAGTTACTCAATGATTGAAGATAATAAGATTTCAGAAAATCATATATTAATTTGTAATTCAAGTGATGCGGTTCTTAGAGCTAAAGCACGTAATAATTCCGAGATAGTTGCAAAGTTAAAAAAGGGAGATAAACTTATATATATATCTAAGGAGGATTCTTTCTGGTTAAGAGTTAAATGTGGTAATACGATTGGATACATTCAGAAAAAATATGTCGGATAATATGATAAAAAAGAAAGTATTGAAAGTACTTATCTATATCTCTTCAGGGATATTTATTTCAATCGTTCCATTAGTTTTTGCATCAAGATTATCGGAGCTAGTGTTTGACACAATGATTATAGGTGATTCTTATGTTTTATGTTGTTTGTTTTCATTAGCATCGATAGTTTATTGTATATATATCTGTAAAAAATATTTTTTTAAATGCAGTTGGAATGAATTATATATGGGAAGACCGTTTATTAAGAAAAACTGGTTGATTGTAGGCATATCATTGCCGGTTGCTCTTATAGCGTTTTATTTACTGTTCGTAAATGGAAATTTTGTTATACTGGATAATGAAGAGTATGACGTGGCAGAAATAATTATTTATGGAACTATTGGTGAAGTTTTAGAAAACGGATTAGCGTTTATTCTTATCTATTTTGGTTTTGTTTTTGGCCTATTGAAAAGAGAGTGTAATACTAGACTTGCTTTTGTGATAACATTTATTGTTTCGCTTTCTGTTACTGTCCCCCAAATTGGGTTTGGTATTGTTGAGGAAGCCGCCTTTATACAGACTCTCGTAAGTAATATATTAGAAATCTTGGCGTTTATTCTAGTGACGATTCAATCAGGTTCGGTATGGTCAGCTGTATATATTTCGACAATTTATAATATGTTGATCGGATCTGGAAAGTTTTTTGCTCTTTCAACATCAGAACCATTTTACAGCTTGTCTGCATACGTATTAGAACCTGTAAATCCGCTTATAACAGGATATTATGAGTTTTGGAGCATTGAAAACGCTTTGCCATCGATGATTGGATTTATAGTAATAATAATTATAGCACTGTATCTGATAAAACGTGATAGGACATTAAGAAACTCGGAAGGGGGTTATGAGAATAAAATATGAAAAATGTTCTTATAATAGAAGATGACAAGTTAATAAGGGACAATATCAGAACTCTTTTATCTGAAGAGGACTATGATCTGATTGAGGCAGGGAACGGTGAAGATGGACTTATTCTTTTATCAGATGATATAGATATAATTCTTCTGGATGTTATGATGCCAGGGATAGATGGGTATGAGACCTGTAAAAGAATACGCGAAAGATCAAATGTCCCAGTGCTTTTTCTGACGGCAAAAGATCAGGAGCCAGATAAGGTGAGGGGGCTTCAGGTTGGAGGAGATGACTATCTTATAAAACCATTTTCGTATATGGAACTGAAAGCGCGTATAAATGCACTGCTTAGAAGAAGAAATGTATATGATAGTTCGGAAGAGAAAAACGTATCTGAGAGCGAGTGGATCGAGCGCAGGTGTTTACGGGTTAATACAAAACGTAAAGAGGTTTATCTTGACTATGAAAAGATAGAATTTACTGACAAAGAATACCGTATTTTGCTATTACTTATGAGGAACGAAGGAAGTGTAATCCCTGTCGAGACAATCTATAAAAGAATATGGGAAGAAGAATATGATCACACAAGGTCTAATACGGTCATGGTACATATTAAGAGACTGCGGAAAAAGATAGAAAGGGATCCGGATGCCCATCCTCTGATACATAACGTATGGGGAAGGGGGTACATGTTTGAAGCAGACTAAAAAAAGAGGTCTTACATGGAAGCTTTCGAAACGCCTTCTTTCCGGATTGGCAGCCGGAGTCTTTATCATGCTTTTGCTTTATATCGGTGGGGCGGCTGTACTCAAGGAGAGTATCTTTGAACCGATTTTCATAAGCCTGTATGAAAAAGAATTACATGATTTTAAAGATTATGTGGAGAAAAACCATATTGCGGCGACGGATACGGAGGCTCTTAAGTCATGGGCGGAAGATAACAGTATTAAACGACTTATAGTCGAGAGAGATGATGCTTTATTAGTTGATACTGCATACTGGGGAGTATTAAACTTTGGAGCAGTGGAAGTATATGATACTGATACTTCGTTTCATCCGCTGGTGGAATTTGCCGATGGAGAAGCTTTTGTTAGCATGAGTCAGGAGTACGAGTTTATATACAATGTTGCTGCACTTGCTGTCTCCATTTCGTTGGGAGTGGCGGTGTGCCTATGGATATTTGCCGGTGGTATGAGAGAGAACATTAGGTATATCCAAAAACTTGAAAAAGAAGTAGAGGTAATAGCTTCCGGGGATCTGGATGGTAACGTTACAATAGAGGGAAATGATGAACTATCCATGCTTGCAACGGGTCTTGATAAGATGCGCAGCACTTTGAAAGAAAACCGGCAAAACGAAAAGGATCTGAAAGAAAGTCAGAATAATCTTGTGAGAGGGCTTGCTCATGATCTCAGGACTCCGCTTACCGGACTTATAACATTTCTTGAAGTCATAAAAAAGCAAAATCGAAAGGGAGAGGTCAGGGAAGACGCGATAGACGGAGCAATAGCAAAAGCGTTTCAGGTAAATTCACTTGCGGATGAACTGTTCGAGTTCTTCCTTGCATCTACGAAAAAAGAAGTGGAGCTTGACAGGGTCGGATATGTGGATCGTGTCCTTTCGGAACAGCTTTCTCGTATGGTTTCGGAGATGAATTATTTTGGATATATCCTGAATGATAAGGATATAGAGTGGCGTGATGTTACGCTCAAATTGAATTTTGACTACATGTTGCGCATTATTGATAACGTGATGTCCAATATCTACAAATATGCGGACAAGGAAAGAGAGATAAAGATGTCGCTCATTTACGAGAAGGAGAGAGTGGGAGTTTTTTTCGAAAACTATATAGGCGACTATGAGAGAGAGGTAAAGGGAAACCGCATCGGTCTCGTAAATATCAGGCTTTTTATGGGGCAGATGAATGGAAAAGCCGAGCATGAAGAGGGAGAGGATACATTTAAGCTCTGGCTTTGGTTTCCGATATATGATGAGTGAGAAAGCGGTTGCGGAAGCAGCCGCTTTTCTGTTGGGGAAATCTATTCTTATCTGCGGAGTTAAGATTTCGACCCTAAATGTAAGAAA
>CAJOQF010000082.1 GCA_905236295.1 uncultured Eubacterium sp.
TCTTTTTGTACTCGTCCGAACATTCTACAGAAAAACACTTCCAGAAATATATCGTTCAAACTCTTTTCTCTTTACTAACTTCTTTCTGCCGGAAAGTGTTGTGTCTGCCCCAAAAAGTCTATCAATTTATCCTGAAATTCATGATAATAAGGCTTTTCTATAAATACAACATGAGAGCCACCCATTATGGTCTCAAGCCGCGATCCATCCGGAAGCTGTTCAAGCGAAGAATCAACAAGGTCATAATTAAGGAACGGATCACTGTCTCCACAGATAACGAGCGTCGGGACATTTATTTTGCTAAGATCAATAAGGCTTACAGACGGAGAAACACAGATATCCCTACGTCCGCCGTTCGGACTGTACTCGCCGTCATACCTCCAACAGATCGAACAATACTTGTCTACGAGCATCGGTTCAACTATATCATAATCGATCTCGCCATCCGCTGATGTTTGGAAGTCACCAGCTGCATGTTCCCATGTATTGTGGTGAAACGCATCTGTCACTTCATAATCTCCTACCCCACTTAGAATGGGCGCATAGAGTATCAATTTTCGGATCTTGTCATTATGGGATGCAATATACTTGCTTGTTGTGACTGTTCCCCAGCTCCATCCGAGCAGATCTATCTTTTCACATCCGGTATCGCCTATGATCTTGTCTACCGCAGCATTTATATCCTCCGCAGCATAATCGGAATCAGGCATAAACCCATCGGTGACCTCCCCTGATCGTCCATACCCGGCAATATCCAATAGCCATACCGCATATCCGTTTCGCGCAAGAAAACGTGCCAGACTGTAATCTTTATAATCAACGTCAAACTCTTTTGATGAATACGTCACTCCGTGTACAAGCAAAATATTCCTGTCCGTTTCTGACTCCATCTCTGCAATGCGTTCCAAGTGAAGTTGTATACCGTTTCTCTCAAGTGGAAACTCTTCTATACTGTAAACAGTGGGATCCGTTTCGTTCTGAGCCGTCTCTATCTTCTCGACCGAACAACCCGATAGGATTCCCATTCCGGATAGTATAAATATGAGAATAGAGAGAATAAAAAATCTTTTCATTAGCAAATCTTCCCTTTGATCATCAGATGTCATGCATTCCCTCCCTAAGCTATCTTATTTTTGCATCAACTACATTTGTTCGCAGTAAACATCAAATCCGGATACATATATCATATAAACCTGCTTTTTCTTATTTAAGCAAAGTCCTATGCTCTTTCCTCCGCCGCCATTCTTAAATGATTTCTTGACCCATTTTGTATTCTTTACTGTCTCGGTGATCTTGGAGTTTGAATAAAAATCTTTTCCGTATACCACTTTACAGTTCTTTGCAAGTTTATATGTATATTTCTTCTTTTTCATTACGGCACTCTTATGGAAGATATATTTTTTTGCTTTGGATTTCTTGCAAAGGTACCCGCCGTTTCCCTTTTTCAGGGTTACTTTTCCGTTTTTGAAGGAGACCTTCACCTTGCTTCCCATATTTGTGATAAAGGATTTGCTGCTTTTGATCTTCTTATAATACTTGCCATTCTTTGTGGTTTTCGATTTGCTCGAAACGCTGCTTTCGCTTGAGGGGTTATCCGTAGATGTCTTCGCATTGAAGCACAGTTCGTAACCTATCTGATCACCCTTCGGATCTGCCCAATGATGTACAACTACATAATATGTCTGGTTTTTGTCCAAAACCGAGGTAAGATCCACATCCTTGTCCGTCTTATTCTTATGGGCAGATGTCTGATAAACGCTTTTCTCCAATGACTTATCTTTATATATGTCGATCAGCACTATATCATCGGCATCAGCAGAGAATGAATAGGATTTCTTCCCGGTATCAAGATAAAATACATCTATATCCTCGTTGCTGTCTATGGAACCGTACTTTACTGTTCCCGGAATGATCGGTTCTGCAAGTTCTGATGTGTCAGCTTCCTCATCCATGACATTTATCACCTTGATCTTTCCCGAATAATCTTTTTCGGAATCTCTTTTAAGGCATAGATAATATGTTTCTAACGGAGAAAGCTTCTCCCCAAGTCCCAAAACGGAACCGAGCTCACCGTACTCATCCAAATAACCGAACTTGATCAGATTCTCCGAAGCCCTATCGGCAGATGAATAAACATAATAAGAAATGTCTTTGTCATAACTGCTCTCCCATAACACGTTATAATAAGCCTTCATAGGAGTTGTGGTAAAAGGAAATACCATATAGCTATCATATTGCTCTGCCTGTTTAACGGTTATCTCAGTAGTTTCAAATAACTCAAGTTCCTGACCCGCGATATCCCCGTCCTTAACTGTGATATCTGTCGGAGCCTTTGACGTATCCTCCTTATCTTCAGTTCCGGAATCTTTCTTTTCAAAAGCAATGCTGTAGTTTAACGGAACCGCAGAGTTATAGACATCGCGCTCCACCGTTATATAATATCTAGTATTGTCCTTAAGACATCTCTCCATGTCGGCAGATCCGGTTGCATTACTGAAGGAATCGCTGTAGACGCAATCCGAGAGCTCACTGTCGGAATAGATCCTATACTTCATGCTCTTATCCTGGGTGACTTTTAGCATGTACTTGTCAGTCTTGGTATCAAAACAGAATACATCGATATCTCCCTTGCCGTCTATGGTACCGGATTTTTTTACAGCTTCAGACAATACTTCCGCATCAGTAGCGCTATCTACCTCCGCATCCTCATAACAATTTATGGACACTTTGGCATCATAAGTCTGATCCTTGCCTTTCGGTCCGCCTCCCTGTAGCAGCAGATAATACGTCGCATTCGGAGAGAGCTCCTTGCCATTTCCGTAAACACTTCCAAACTCAGAATAGCTATCCACCGTATAGCTATGATAAGCGGCAAGGCTCGCATCCCAAGAGAGAACCGGCGTTATAAAATACTCCGGCTTGTGGTTCAGGGAATCGCCTCCCCACACAAAAGTATAATACTAGGCGTTTGCGAAACGCCTAAAGCCGCATAGGTACGGCATTTTTATTGCTACAAAAATGAATAACTCCTCACCAAGTATGGTAAAA
>CAJOQF010000083.1 GCA_905236295.1 uncultured Eubacterium sp.
CGATGGTAATGATGGAGTGAAGAGACCGGATACTGACACAAATGAGGACACAAATAATAACAATAATGGGAAGATTGTTCCTGCCGAGGGAGCCGGCGATCAGGAACAGGAAGCCCCGGAAGCAGGAAATACAGATGACAAAGACAGTGCTCCTGCAGCAGAGGATAACAAGGATGATTCGAAGGATACAGATGAATCCAAAGACAAGGATTCAAATACCGGCGGATTTTCCGGATGGGCTGACAAGGATGGAAATATCATATCAACTGATACCAGTTTTACAATTGATATAAAATCTGATTCCGATGATATTTATATTCAGCCGGTTATCGGAGACCCTGTCACAGGTTCTGCTATCGCAGCAGGAGGACTTAAAGCAGTGATAGTCATAGTTGCTGTTGTAATAGGTGTTCTTGTGGGATTGGTATGGATAAAGGTACGCAGACCTAAAGTATAAACCGTAAAACGATGTTTAAGATATAAACCCGGAGTTTGTAGATACTCCGGGTTTATGTTATACTGAGACCGGACGTGACCGCCTTGCCGCAGCATTGAATAAAGGAGTATTATTATCATGATGTACAGGATAAACAAAAGAACAGGAGAGGAGCTCTCGATCCTCGGACTAGGGTGTATGCGATTCCCCAAAAGAGGGAACAGCATAATTCAGGAGGAGGCAGAGCAGATTATGAAGGCTGCCGTTGAAGCCGGTGTCAATTATTTCGACACAGCATATATCTATGGGGGCAGTGAGATCTGTGTGGGAGAGTTTTTATCAAAAGGCTACAGAGACAAGGTAAAGATTGCAACAAAGCTTCCTCATTACCTTATCAAAAAGCCGGAGGACTGCGACAAGTATTTCGAAGAGCAGAAAAAGCGTCTCAAGACAGACCATGTTGAGTATTACCTTATGCATATGCTCAGTGATATTGCAACATGGGAGAGACTTAAGACGCTCGGCGTTGACGAGTGGATACGCTCAAAAAAGGAGAGCGGTGAGATAGAAAACATCGGCTTCTCTTTCCACGGCAACTCATCGCAGTTTATTCCGCTTCTTGACAGTTTCGACTGGGATTTCTGTCAGATACAGTACAATTATATGGACGAATATACCCAGGCGGGAAAAGAGGGGCTGCAATATGCTTACTCCAAGGATATTCCGGTCGTCATCATGGAGCCGCTCAGAGGAGGAAGGCTGGTTGATGGATTGCCTCAGACGGCGAAGCGCGAGTTTGAAAACTTCAGTGTGAAGCATTCTGCGGCTGAGTGGGGACTTCGATGGATATGGAACCAGCCGGAGCCTACGGTCGTGCTCTCCGGAATGAGCAGTGTAGAACAGCTTAAAGAAAATGTTGGCATTGCCTCAGATGCGGATGCAGGAAAGCTCACCGAAGAAGAGTTGGGTATGATAGACCGTGTAAAGAAGGCGGTAAATGATTCGATAAAGATTCCGTGTACCGGATGCGGATACTGTATGCCGTGCCCTGCCGGAGTTGATATCCCGATGTGCTTTACCGCATACAACCTCAAATATACGGACAAATTCGGAGAGGCTCTGCGAAACTATGTCCTCTGTACCCAGATGAAGAAGGTGCCGACGGGAGCCACCAAGTGTATCAAGTGCGGTAAATGCGAAAAGCACTGCCCGCAGACACTTCCGATCAGGGACAACCTCGACAAGGTTAAGCGTGAACTTGAAGGTCCGTTTATCAGACTGGGAATGTGGTTTGCGAGAAAATTCATGAAGTTCTGACAAATAAAAAAATTTTTAAAATTTAATTCCGTTAAAAAAAGGAAATACCTTTTTTTGACGGAATTTTATATTTGGAGATATTTTTTCCGCATAATTGACAGAGGTGGTCTTATGAGCACAATACGCGAAGAGATCGAAAAAAGAGAACATGAGATATTAAGCCCGTATGCAGCATTTTCGGATGAGTCGAGCGGGCGCGATATAGATGAGCCGCCCTGTGATCTTCGCCCCATATACCAGAGGGACAGAGACAGGATACTTCACTGCAAGTCTTTCAGGAGACTGATCCACAAGACGCAGGTATTCCTGGCTCCGAGCGGGGATCACTACAGAACGCGACTCACACACACGCTCGAGGTGTCGCAGACAGCCAGGACGATCGCAAAGTCGTTGAAGCTTAACGAGGATCTCACCGAGGCAATAGCACTCGGACACGATCTGGGGCACACGCCTTTCGGACACTCCGGCGAGAAGGTGTTAAACGAGCTCTGTGACAAGGGATTCGAGCACAATGTCCAGAGTGTAAGAATAGTTGAAAAGCTCGAAAAGAACGGTCAGGGACTTAACCTTACCAAAGAGGTGAGGGACGGGATACTAAACCACCAGACCGACAGGATGCCCTCGACCCTTGAGGGCAAGATAGTAAGACTCTCAGACAAGATTGCTTATATACATCATGACGTTGATGACGCGATCAGGGGAAGGGTGATTTCCGAGGAGGATATTCCGCTTCAGCTTCGCAAGGCACTTGGGATGACCACGAGGGAGAGATTAAACACCCTGATCCACGACATCATCGAGAATTCCAGAGGTGTGGCGGACATAGTAATGTCAGAGGAAAAACAGCAGGCAATGCTTAAGCTTAGGGAGTTTATGTTTGAAAACGTATACTTAAATCCCAAGGCAAAGGGCGAGGAGGGCAAGGCGAAGGATCTTGTCGCTGCGCTTTTCGATTACTATATGAAGCACCCCGAGGATATGGCAGGTCAGTATGTATCAATGATAGAGGAGGGCGAGGATGCGCAGGTGGTAGTCTGCGATTACATCGCCGGAATGACTGACCAGTATGCCATACAAAAATATGAGAGGTATTTCGTGCCTATGTCCTGGCACATAGAAGGAGAATAAGATGCCCTACTACCCCGAAGAGATTGTCGAGGAGGTTCGCTCCAAGAGCGACATCGTAGACGTCATCGGAAGATATGTACAGCTCAAAAAAAAAGGCGGCACGTATTTCGGATTGTGCCCCTTTCATAACGAGAAGACACCATCGTTTTCGGTGAGCCGCTCAAAGCAGATGTACTATTGTTTCGGTTGTGGAGCGGGAGGCAACGTCATCACATTTATGATGGAGCACGAACGTCTCGATTTTACCGAGGCTGTCGAGGAGCTTGCAAGCTCCTGTGGGGTAGAGCTTCCAAAGAATGCAGGCTCTGATCTCGACAGACAAAAATCCGACCGCAAGGCGAGAATGCTTGAAGCCAACAAGGATGCGGCAAAATTCTATTACGCCTATATGAATACCCCGGAGGGCCGGAGGGCTTTCGAGTATTTTAAGGCGAGAGGACTCTCGGAAGCCACGATAAAGCATTTCGGACTCGGCGCTTCACCGAGGTTTGGAGACAACCTATACAAGTATCTCAGGTCAAAAGGATATGAAGACGGTATCATAAGAGATGCAGGTCTCGTCCTCTTCGACGAGCAGAAGGGAATTCATGACAGATTCTGGAACAGAGCCATGTATCCGATCATGGATGTCAGAGGCAGAGTCATCGGATTCGGAGGCCGGGTTATGGGCGAGGGTGAGCCAAAGTATTTGAATTCGCCTGAAAGCCCGATATTTGACAAGAGCAGAAATCTTTACGCGCTTGGCTTTGCCAGATCATCAAAGCGCAAGGGATTTATAATATGTGAGGGCTACATGGATGTCATAGCTCTCCATGCAGCCGGTTTTGACAATGCGGTCGCATCACTCGGTACAGCGTTTACATCCGGACATGCGGCTCTGATCAAGAAATACACCGACAGCGCTTACGTCTGCTTCGACAGCGACGGAGCCGGCAGGAAGGCCGCGCTTCGAGCCATCCCGATACTCAACAGCTCCGGTATAAAGGTGAGGGTTATCAATATGGAGCCCTACAAGGATCCGGACGAATTTATAAAGGGACTTGGCGCCGAAGAATTTGCAAAGCGCATAGAACAGGCGCAAAACGCATTTATGTTCCGCGTGGCCGTGGAACATGAAAAATACGATATGAAAGATCCCGATGACAAGACCAGATTTTTTAAAGAAGTATCGAGAATGCTTCTCGAATTCGAAGAAAACATCGAGAGGGAGAATTATATCACCGCAATTGCCGATAAATATAATGTCGCATTTGAAGATTTGAGAAAACTCGTCGCGAACGAGGCGCTAAGCTTTGACCCGTCGGTCAGGAGAGTGTCCGAACCAAATGAGGATACGACCCGCAAAAAGAAAGATAAGCCCGATGCTTACAAGAAGGCTCAGGGGTTGCTGCTTACGGCTCTGTGTGAGGACGCTTCGCTGTACGACGCCATCGGCAAATACATTTCCCCGGCAGATTTCTGCGAGGACATCTACCATCAGGTTGCGCAAAAGCTCTTCGAACAGCTCGAGCAGGGCGAGATCAATCCCGCCAGGATAATCAGTATGTTCGACGACGAGCAGAGCGCAAAGGTGGCGGCGGGACTGTTTCACACCACGCTCAAGGGAACTTTTGAGGATGATGAGTGGGGACGCGTCATAAAGGATGCGATAATCGTAGTAAAAGAAAAGAGCATGGAGTATTCGATTGCCAATATGGATCCTGCGGACATGAATGCCCTGCAGAACATGATAAAGTATAAAAAACAGATCGAAGATCTGAAAAAAATAACAATTTAGGAGATTTGATATGGCTAAAAAAGCAACTAAGAAAACCGCAGAAGAGGTTGAGGTAAAAAATGATACACTCCTCGAGGAAGAGGGAGTTACCCCGCTCGATCCGAAGGTAAAGGAGGAACTTGACAAGTGCATAAAGGAACTTATCAAAGTCGGTAAGTCGAAGAAAAAGATACTGGAGTACGGTGAGGTTATCGAAAAACTCCACGCTCTTCCGCTTGAGGGTGAGCATATTGAAAATGCCATTGAGACCATCGAAGGACAGGGGATAGATATACTTCGAATCTCCGGAGACGATGATGATGATGTGGATGACGATATCATCCTCGCTGCGGCCGAGGAGGAGGAAGTAGAGGTTGAAAAGCTCGATCTCTCGGTTCCTGAGGGTGTAAGTACAGAGGATCCTGTCCGCATGTATTTAAAGGATATCGGAAAGGTATCGCTTCTTACCGCCGAGGAGGAGGTTGATCTCGCTCAGAAGATGGAGGCAGGACTTGTCGCTGAGGAGGAGACCGAGGAGTTAAAGGAAGAACTGCCAGAGGCTTCCGACGAGAGAAAAGAGGAGATCAACGCACGCATAGAGGAGCTCAAAGCCGACATAAGAGTCGGTGATGTGGCAAAACAGAACCTTGCGGAGGCAAACCTTCGTCTCGTTGTAAGTATTGCAAAGCGTTATGTCGGACGTGGTATGAACTTCCTCGATCTTATCCAGGAGGGAAATCTAGGTCTTATCAAGGCTGTTGAAAAGTTTGATTACCGCAAGGGATACAAATTCTCAACCTACGCGACATGGTGGATCAGACAGGCTATCACGAGAGCTATCGCAGACCAGGCGAGAACCATCAGAATTCCGGTTCATATGGTTGAGACTATCAACAAGCTTATCAGGGTATCAAGGGGATTACTCCAAGAGCTCGGACGCGAACCCACTCCGGAGGAGATCGCTGCACAGATGAACATGCCGGTCGAGAGAGTGCGCGAGATATTAAAGATTTCTCAGGAGCCTGTCTCTCTTGAGACTCCTATAGGTGAGGAAGAGGATTCACATCTCGGAGATTTCATCCAGGATGATAATGTGCCGGTACCGGCTGATGCCGCAGCATTTACACTTCTCAAGGAACAGCTCAACGAAGTACTTGGCACTCTTACAGAGAGAGAGCAAAAGGTACTTGTCCTTCGATTCGGACTTGAGGATGGACGCGCGAGAACTCTCGAGGAGGTAGGACGCGAGTTCAACGTAACCCGTGAGCGTATCAGACAGATTGAGGCAAAGGCGCTTAGAAAGCTTCGTCATCCGAGCCGAAGCAGAAAGCTTAAGGATTATCTGGAGTAAAAAATGCTTTCAAAGAGATTGAAATGTATTTGTGAAATGGTATCGCCCGCTGATTGCATTGCCGATATAGGCTGCGATCATGCGTATGTGCCCATAGAGCTCGTAAAGTCGAAAAAGGCTAAGAGAGCCATAGCTATGGACGTGGGCGAGGGTCCGCTTGAGCGGGCAAAAGAGCATATAGTAAAAGAGAATCTAAGCGGGTCGGTTACGACCCGCTTATCTGACGGTTTTGAGAATTTTTCCGACGGTGATGCCGATGCGGTCGTAATGTCCGGGATCGGTGGAATGCTTATGATCCGCATTCTGTCTGCCGCTGTCTCAGAAAACAAGCTTGATTCATTGAAGGAAATGATACTAAGCCCTCAGTCCGATATTGAAAAGGTCAGGAGATTTCTCTGTGAAAACGGGTTTGAGATTTCTGATGAGAGGATAGTCCTTGAGGATGGAAAGTATTATTTTATCATGAAAGTCATCCATTCTAACTCGGATGGAAAAGGGCTTAGTGATATGGAATATGCCTATGGTCCGATCCTTCCGGCAAAGGGAGATGAACTGATGTCAGTTTATCTTAAAGAGAGGAGAAAACATTTTGCCGGAATCCTTGAAAAGATCAAAGGCTCCGGCAATGACAGAGTGGCGGAGATTGAGAGGGAGTTAAGGCTTATTGATCAGGCGATGTCTCTCTCATCTTAAACAGCTTGTCCTCGGATATCATGGTTAGCATGATATCAGCAAATATGGGATCAAACTGCGTGCCGCGTCCCATTTTTATCTCCTCCGCAATTTCTTTTTGTGTCAAATCTTTTCGATAATTTCTGTGGCTGCTCATGGCATCGTAGGCGTCAGCTACGGCAACTATGCGTGCTTCAAGCGGGATATGACTGCCTTCGAGCCGGTCGGGATAGCCGGTTCCGTCATATCGCTCGTGATGCCATCTTGAAACAAGAGCAAGTTTTGGTGTCTTTGTGATTCCCTTTAGTACATCGGCACCCACTACGGTGTGCTTCTTTACAACTTCAAATTCGCCCGAGGTAAGCTTGCCCGGCTTGTTGAGCAGCTCGTCAGGAATAAAAATCTTTCCTACGTCGTGGAGCAGGGCAGCAAGATAAATATCGTCCTGATCTTTCTCGGAACAGCCAAAACGTCTTGCAAGTTCCTTGGAATATTCGGCTACCCTGATGGTGTGCTCCTTTGAAACCGTATTCTTCGCGTCTATAGCAGAGCAGATAGAACTGATAAGGTCGTTGTAGTAGCTGTGAAGTTCGGTCTCTGCCTTCTTTAAGTCAAGTGCATAGCTGGAGGACAGTCTTTTAAGCTCTGCTGTC
>CAJOQF010000084.1 GCA_905236295.1 uncultured Eubacterium sp.
CGATCACGAACTCTCAGCTCACAAGCCAAGTCTGCGTAATCAGTGGATTTCGTCTTTCGTTCCTGCCAAATTGTTTGCCGAGTGATACATGGTATGTACATATCTCGGAGTTAGTCGACTGCTTGAAATAATAATTATTTGTGCCTCAAGTTTATCGCTTAATTTCAATTACTAAAAGCTTCTCACGCATCTTAAATCAGCGATAAACTCCGAGGACGAGCGTTTAACACAGATGTAAAATCGCCCGGATGGCGATTTTAGGAGACCTGAGGCATGGAAGCCGAATGTCGACGACATCGTCCGCTAAGAATATTTTGTGCAAAAGCTTAGAGCATCTTTTGTGTGTCGCATAAAAATTATAACTATTTCATGGCTTTGTTGCAGTGACATATAAGATTAAACGCTCGTCCGAGTCTTGAGTTTTGAGCAACACGCAAAAAGCCGGGGCGAAAATATCGCCCCGACCATTAATTCATAGATTATCTCTTAAGGTTTAACAACTCCTCAAGCATTGTATCTGATGTTGTGATAATACGTGAGTTAGCCTGGAAACCACGCTGTGTAGTGATCATATTAGTAAACTCAGTAGAGAGGTCTACGTTTGACATCTCGAGAGCTCCGGTTCTCATGGAACCACCGTCCGCATCGACCTCAACTCCGATCCCGTCGAACTCGCCAGAGTTAAGTGTGGTGTTGAAGCAGTTATTTCCGAGTGCTTCAAGACCTGACGGGTTTGTAAAGTGAGCAACGGCTATCTGTCCGAGAAGTGTTGTATTACCATTGTCGTAAGTTCCGAAAATTTTTCCGCTCTGGTCTACAGAGAGTCCGGTAAGAGCACCGATCTTCTTTCCGGCACCTGTGGTACCATCTTCAACAGAACCCTTGTTCATAGAGATTGTTGATGTACCGCCGTTGTCATAGTTCATGGTACCAGAAAAATCAATTTCGATATTTTCGAAACGATACTTTCCTTCAGTTACTTCATAGTTTAATCCCTTAAGTATATTTTTTAGTCCGTTTGTTGAGTCGGTAATAGTTGATCCGGTTGAAAGTTTAACATCAGCATCCGTAAGTTTATCAAAAAGGCCGCCATTAATATTTGCATTCAAATATTTAAGATTTAAAATAGCTTCTTTAGAATCTGTGCGTCCAATATACTGGAACTTACCGGTCGCTGTAGAAAACTGCAATTGAAGGAATTTCTTGTTGGTTGTATCGTACTGAGTGCCGCTCCACTCTCCGGTATTTGCATCCTGCTCCTCAGTTCCTGTATCAGTAATATGTTTATCTCCATCTCTGTCTGTCAACTGATAATCAAACAAAGCTCTTGTCAAAAAGTCTGATGTAATATCACATTTTCCGTCATCGTCAATATCAAACAAACTATTACCCTTGGAATCAAGTATATCCGTTACCTGAACACTATATTCTCCTCTGTCCATTGGACTGAGGCCATCAGTTGTTGCTGTTCCATCAAGGTTTGTATTTATCTTATCTGATGTCTTCACCGAAAATTTTGCAGTATACGAATATCCAAGCGCATCATAGAATGTAAGGTTCATAACCTGTCCATCTTCTGTTGTGATATCATCCGAATTCTTGTCGACGATACCTGCGCAGTAACCGAGTGTGGTTGCCTCCGGCGGAGATGTAAGGTTTGACTCCTGCATTACGCGAAGAGCAGAAACCGTATCCTTCTTGATTCCGATAGATCCGTCCTCGAGAACCTGAGTCTGCCATCCCATAAGGTTGTATCCTGTGGATGCCATACAAAGGTTTCCGGAACCGTCCACATAGAATGAACCGTCACGGGTGAACACATTGGATACACCGTTTGAAACAACGAAGAAATTTACGCTGTTGGTATCATTTAACATAAGGTCGAAGGCATTACCCGTAGTCTGGGCAGCGCCTGATGACTCAATAGATATCTTTGTTGCGGCATTTGTTGCACCGAGACCGGTCTGCTTTGCGTTTACACCGCCTCGTCCTGTAGTCTCGCTGGCACCTGATGCCTGCTGTGATGTCTGGTACATAATGTCGGAAAATGTGACATTAGAAGATTTGAACGCAGTCGTGTTAACGTTTGCGATATTGTTACCGATAACGTCCATACGTGTCTGGTGGGTTTTAAGACCTGCCACACCAGAGTACAATGATCTCATCATAGTGATTGACCTCCTTGAAAATATGTAGCGGTATTTGCCTTATCTGTCAGTCAAAAGCATAAGCCTCCAAAAAGGTCCGGCTTAGATTATTACCGCTCCGTCAATATTGGTAAAAATTTTTTCTGATGCTTCGTTTTGATCTATCGTTGTGACAACAGTCTTGTTTGGCACATTTACGATAAATGCCAACGAATCAACTAACACCAGCGAATCCTTGATTCCTTTCTCGTTTGCCTTCTCTACTCCGTTTTCAAGCCTTGCATTCTGCTCTGCAGAAAGAGAGATATTTCTGTCTTGAAGTCTCTTTGTCGCATGCTTTGAAAACTTAAGCTCAGTATTAGTATCGGCAACTTCTGATTTCTGCTTTAGTATTTCCTCAAAAGAAACCGTAGGTTTAGTATTAAATTTGTCGACACTCTTTTTGTCCTGGTTTAAATATGTGTCGGTAAGTTGTTGTATGGATGTGAAATTGTTATTAATCCTCTCCATTACTGTACTCCTCTACTCATTCTCCGACCGAAGTGCCTGTATCTCCGGTTGAAGAATCCGAACCATCAGCGGCTGAACTTGTATCTTCGGAAGCTGTTGCCTCACTATCACTGGACACTGAGCCGGTCGAAGTATCAGAAGCTGTCTCCTTCGAATTAGCCGCCTCCTTCAATGCCGCAATTCTCTCCTCAAGCGCTTCAAGTTTCTTTACCTCATCTTCTTTCAGATAACTTCTCTGATAAGGCGAAAGAGAATTGTATGTCTGTCTGATGCTTGCAATGGTTTCCTCGAGATCAAGAGAAACCGACGGATCATCCGCTTCCGGAAGCGCTGACATAAGAGATGAAAATGATGCAGCGATTGACGCGGTATCAAGATATTCCTCGTCCACAACCGAATACAGATCATCATAGTTGTAAAGGGTACCGTCGATACTGAGATAAGTCTTGCCACCCTCTGTAACAGTATAATCAACATATCCGCTGATCTCAGATGTTGCCCCGGTCGTTGATGTCGGATGCATGATCACGTACTTTCCGACGAGGTTGTTTGCGGTATTGCTCGAGAGCGAATTAGCCATATTCTGCATTTCCTCAACCTGCGTAAATGTAGCGAGCTGGGAAACGTACTGTGTATTGTCCATAGGCTGCATCGGATCCTGATATTTCATCTGAGCCACAAGGAGCTGGAGAAACATCTCTTTATCAACCGAAGATCCACTCTTCTTTTCTTTGGCTTCATCTGTTTTACCGTACTCCAATATTCCATCGGTTACGGGAGCTTCGATTCTACCTGTATCTGCCATATTATCACCTTCCTGTAAATTGTCCCTTCGACAAGTTCGGGGATCGATATTATCCTAAGCGTGAACATCCATTGTGTTGCCGTTGTCCTTCATCATAGCAGCCACAATTTGCTCTTCCTCAGTCATAACTCCTGAGAGTTCGTCAAGGTTGTTGAGATTAAGTGACCTTCTGGGTCTCTTTGCCTCCTGTTCTTCAAAGGCTTTTTCCTCGCCTCTGTCATGGTTGCCTTCCTCGAGTTCCTTCTCAAATTTGTGTGTTCCAACAGAAACCTCAACAGCTTCAATCTTTACTCCGCTCTGCTGTAGAGATTCCTTAACCGCCGTCATCTGTGCAGCCATTATTTCCTTTACTGCTTCATTCTCAACTGCAATTTTTGCAGTAATCTGACCTTGCTGCTCAGAAACGTGGAGATAAATCCTTCCGAGATTTTCCGGATTCAATTGCATTGTAAGATCCGTAGTCTCGGCTGTAAAATTTGTACTTACGTTCGTAACAAACTGCTCAATTACATTCTGCGCATTGACATAAGTCTGCGTCATCTGTACAACCTGTGCTCCGGTAGTCTGATTAACAACAGTCTGGAATGTTGTAGTAGGTTGAGGAGTCACAACATTTTCTGTCGGTGCACGATCCGGCGCAGGTAACTCCATAACACCGGACCTACCTTTCTGATCAGCACCCGTCTGTGTTTCATCGGAATCCGTCTCTGTCATCGCAACATTGGAAATGTTTGTGTTTTCATCTTCACCGTCAACCAAAACAGACGAATTATTTTCCTGCGAAACGGACTCTTTTGCAGCTTCACCGGAAACTTCAGCAGCATTTCCGACTGTTTCCACTACAGTTTTTTCAACATTTATGTTTGAAACATTGAGTTCGTCTGCCACCGGAACAGTATTTATTAATACTTGGGCATTATCTTTTGAAGCATTGGACATATCAGCGTCTAAATTCTCTTCTCCCTCAAATAACTGAGGTTTTAAGAAGTTTTCAAAAGTCATATCATCGAGATTGCCCTCATTCAAAAGATTTGAAAGATCGGAAACATCAACATTTAAAGTATCAGCAAGATCCTCTATAAGATTTGTGATGTTTTCAAAAAGCTGTTTGAATGTGTCACTGGTGAGAAGTTCGGTAGCCGAATCCACCCCGGTAAGTTCCACTGTGAGTTGTACGAAGTTTTGCGGATCGATCAGATCCGTAAATGTCATTCCAATAAGGGCCATAACGTCTTCTAACTCTTTTTCTGAAACTCCGAAAGCTTCTTCTATCAGTTCCTTGACTTCTGTTTCGAATTTCTCGATGGGATTTACCTCTTCTCCATCGGTATTCTCAATCTGTTTGTAGTCGGACGCTGTTTTGAGCTTATCATCCCTAAATTCATTTCCGAGCTTATCCCTGGCTGTTTGAACATCCGATGATTCGGTCTTCACTTCGGTTTTTGTCCCCTTCGTTTCAGTTACCATCGCCAACTGATTGGGATCATTTGCCTGACTGTTGGCCTGGGCCGTCTCCAAAACCTTGTTGAAACCGGTTGCCAGATCAGCTCCTTTAGACTCCACGGCGGGTGTAACGATATTGTTGCCTATCGCGGCAAGGTTGTTCATAAACGTTACATCTGCAATCGTCATAAGCCTTCCTCCTTTCGTATTAAGTTGTTATATTATAAACACACCTTATGTGTATTTATCAAATTATGGTTCGAGCATAGCGGTAAGCTTTGCCGCAGTCTCGGTGTCCATCTTGCCCAGAATCGCACTGCTTGTATCGGCATCCATATTCTTAAGTATTTTTGCAACCAGCTTAAGATCCTTTGTCATAGTGTCAAAGATCGCAGCAGCTTCCTTTGGCTTCATGGCAGAATATACTTTTACATAATCTTTGAGCTCCTCGTCCTGCTGTTCTTTCTTGACAACCTGTTTGTAGAGAAGCTCCGCATTTGTAGGGTCAATTTCCTCATAGTATTTCCTATATTCATCTATATCGGGTGCATTGTCCGAAAAAACAACCTCTTTATAGAATTCTTCTTTATTTTTTTCAAACTCGGAATACTCTTCTTCAAATCCGGACAGACGCTTTACCTCTTTTTTGAGTTCGCTGATCTGGTCTTTATATTTTTCGTTCTTATTTTTTGCTTTCTGAAGGTCTGTCTCAAGCTCTTTTATACGGTTTATAGCATCATCAAGAGACGAGTACATAACCTCGTCAGAACCCAGATCAAGATACTCGTCTTCTGTAGGAGCCGGTAAAATTTTGTTGATAACAGGCACATCTTTTAAGATCGGACGAAGAACCGTAGAGCCGAATCCACCGACATCCGCCTTGATTATGAGCGCAAAAATACCAAGCCACACAACCACTATAATGATGGTGACAATTATAACTCCAGCCTTTGAACCGCCGGTCTCGTCATCGTCAAAGACATCTTCAGCCTGGGCTATTTTTTCTTTGGCTTCTTTTTTTGCGGCTTTAAGAGCTTCTTTTGCCTCTTTTTTTGCCTGTTTAGCGGCTTCTTTTGCAGCTTTTTTATCTATCTCTTTTCTATCGTCGTCTGCCATTTATATGTATCCTCCAACAATGTCCCTTCGAAAAGCCAAATGATCGAATTGCTTTACTGTTTTCCCTTCGACAAGCTCAGGGGCCGAAGTGTCTAAAGTCCGAATTTATAGCTTACAAGCTCATCTACCTGCTTGGACTCCTCGGCATTTAGCTCAAGTTTGAACTCCTCAAACGCTTTTTCCTTAAGTTTTTCGTGTGCTTTTCTATCCATCATGATGTCATTTAGCTTTTCTCTGGCTTTTTCGACATCCTTCTTACAGCTTTCGATAACGGCAAGCTGTCTGTTTATCATCTCATTTAACGCTATCATGGCGCGCTTGTTGGTCTGAATCTTTTTCATATCCAGATTGCCCCTCATAAGCACCTTGGCCTCAAGCTCGTACATCTGCTTGCGGGCTTTAAGACCATTCAGGCGTTTCTCCTCATTCAGAAGCCGTCCGTTAGCGTCGGCAAATTCAGATTTTGCCTGGGTTTCAAGCTTATATTTAACATCAAGGATGTTTTGCATTTTATACTTGAATTTCGCCATAACACCTTACCTCTCAAAGCACGGCTTCACATGTTTTACGAGCAACCTTCTAAATACTTCTTCGTGCCCGTGGATTACATTGCTTCAGGGAAGAGCGATGTGAGCTGTGCTATCTCGTCTTCGAAATCAAATTTCTCGTCGGTTTGCTGGCACAAGAACCCGTTAACCACATCGATCTTGTCGATCGCATAGTCAATCTCTTTGTTGGTACCCTTTCTGTAGGCTCCGATATTTATGAGGTCCTCAGCCTCCTGATATGTGGCGTAGACATTTCTCAATTCACCGGCAAACTTTTTGTGCTCGGGACTCGCAATCGAGCTCATACATCTTGAGATACTCGCCAGAATATCAATAGCCGGATAATGGTTCTTATGACCAAGTCGTCTGTCAAGAACTATATGTCCATCGAGTATTCCCCGGGCTGTATCGGTGATAGGCTCATTGAAATCATCTCCGTCAACAAGAACCGTATACAGTCCGGTAATTGAACCTACAGCGGAATTACCCGCGCGCTCCAA
>CAJOQF010000085.1 GCA_905236295.1 uncultured Eubacterium sp.
TACGATAGCTGCTGCCTCGTAAAGCTTTCTCTCCATATCGGAATAGTACTTGATAACATTGTCTCCGGTCAAAGCCTCAATACGGCGAACTCCGGCAGCTACACCGTTTTCGGATACTATCTTAAAGAGCATGATGTCCGAAGTATTCTTTACGTGAGTACCGCCGCAAAGCTCCTTTGAGAAGTCTCCCATTGAGACTACCCTGACCTCGTCGCCGTACTTCTCGCCAAAGAGAGCCATAGCTCCGGCTGCCTTTGCCTCGTCCATGCTCATCACTTCGGTCACAACGTCGCTTCCCTCTGCGATATGCTTGTTGACAAGTTCCTCTATCTGTGCTATCTGTCTCTCGCTTACCGCCTCAAAGTGAGAGAAGTCAAATCTGGTTCTCTCCGAATCCTGGAAAGATCCCGCCTGCTCAACGTGGGTTCCCAAGACCTCTCTGAGTGCGCTCTGAAGGAGGTGGGTTGCAGAGTGGTTTCTGCAGGTCTTGTTTCTGTTGACCTCGTCAACCTCCATTGAAACAGCATCGTCAACCGAGAGCATTCCCTCGAACACGTATCCTATATGCGCATAGCGGTCACCTGTAACCTTTATCGTATCCTCAACAACAAATGTCGCATTCGGATTTTCAATGATTCCCTTGTCGCCCTGCTGACCACCCATGGTAGCATAGAACGTGGTGGTCGGGACAATTATCGCACCCTTCTCATCCTTTGAGATATCGTTTGAAAGCTTCATGCTTCCATCTTCGCAAAGTGTCGCGATAGCTGCAATCCTTGTATCACACTTGAGTGCGTCATATCCGACAAACTCTGTGGTTACGGACGAATCGATCTCTTCATATACGGTAGCGTCCGCTCCCATATAGTTAGTCTCCTTGCGGGCATCCCTCGCCTTCTGTCTCTGAGCCTCCATGCAGGTATCAAAGCCCTTTTCATCATAGGTAAAGCCCTGCTCCTCAAGCATTTCCTCGGTAAGGTCGATCGGGAATCCGTAGGTATCGTAGAGTTTGAACGCCTTGTCTCCGGCAAGCATCTTCTCGCCGGAAGCCTTCATCTCCTCAACATATCCCGAGAAGATAGTAAGTCCCTGATCTATAGTCTTTGCGAACTGCTCTTCCTCCTTGGTGAGAACCTTTAAGATAAACTCACTCTTTTCAAAGAGCTCCGGATATCCGTCCTTGCTCTCGTCGATAACAACCTTTGCTATCTTTGCGAGGAAAGCATCCTCCACACCGAGTATCTTTCCATGTCTTGCGGCACGTCTGATGATCCTTCTTAGTACGTATCCGCGTCCCTCATTCGAAGGCATAACGCCGTCAGATATAAGGAATGTAGATGAACGGATATGATCTGTGATGAGTCTGATAGAGACATCATCCATCTCATCGACCTTATATTTCTTTCCGCTGAGCTGACAAACCTTGTCACGGATCGCCTTCATCGTATCCACGTCAAATACCGAGTCAACATCCTGGACTACAACCGCAAGTCTCTCGAGACCCATTCCGGTATCTATGTTCTTGTTCTCGAGCTCTTCGTAGTTGCCGTGCCCATCTCCGTTGAACTGGGTGAATACGTTGTTCCACACTTCCATGTAACGGTCGCAGTCACATCCAACCTTACAGTCCGGGCTGCCGCATCCGTACTTTTCTCCCCTGTCGTAATAAATCTCAGAACAAGGTCCGCACGGGCCTGCGCCATGCTCCCAGAAGTTGTCGCACTCGCCGGTCTCAGGGTCACGGAAGAATCTTGTGATCTTCTCAGCCGGAACACCCATCTCGTTAACCCAGATATCAAACGCCTCGTCGTCCTCACCGTAGATTGAAGGATAGAGTCTGTCTTCTTCAAGACCTACCACCTTGGTAAGGAACTCCCATGACCAACGGATCGCCTCTCTCTTGAAATAGTCTCCGAAAGAAAAGTTGCCGAGCATCTCGAAAAATGTCAGATGTCTGGCTGTCTTTCCGACGTTTTCAATATCTCCTGTACGCACACATTTCTGACAGGTAGCCACGCGGGTTTTCGGCGGGATCTCCTGTCCTGTAAAGTACGGCTTAAGCGGAGCCATTCCCGCATTTATAAGCAAAAGCGACTTGTCATTCTGCGGGATAAGTGAAAAGCTCTTCATAACAAGATGTTCCTTCTCCTCAAAGAAGTCGAGGAACATTTTCCTTAATTCGTTCACACCATATTTTTTCATATCAATTTTTCCTCTCAATTCTGCTGTCGAAGCAACACTATTTCATTCTACGTATAATCTCATTTGCCTTCGCATAAACATCCTCAGGCGCAAATCCAATGTCAAAACGGCCGTCCTCGTAGAGAATCTTTCCGTCAACCATTGTCATCTTTACGTTTGTCTTGTTTCCGGCATATACAATATTCTTGACAATATTGTTTTCAGGCTGCATATTCGGCTGATTCAGGTCGAGCATAACGATGTCCGCCTTCTTTCCGACCTCAAGGCTGTCGCAGTCATCGAGGCACATAGCGTGCGCTCCGCCGGCTGTAGCCGCATACAAAACCTCCTCTGCGCTGACGCACTCTGCATCCATCTCTCTGACCTTTGCAAGGGTTGCTGTCAGATACATCTCCCTGAACATATCAAGCGCATTGTTGCTGGCAGGTCCGTCGGTACCGATCGCCACGTTTATGCCCTCATCAACATATCTCTTTATCGGAGCGATGCCGCTTGCAAGCTTTAAGTTTGAACACGGGTTTGTAACCGCGGTAAGGTTTTTCTTTTTAAATATATCGATATCGGCATCATCCAGATATACGCAGTGATAACCGCCACCGCCGTACTCAAACATGCCGAAGTCATCCATAACTCTTGTCGGTGATTTGCCGTAACGGTCGTGGCACTCCTTCACCTCAAGTTCGGTCTCGGAATTGTGAGCCCAGACCGGTGATCTGTATTTGTGAGCCAGATCAGCCACACCCTGCATAAGTTCCGGAGAGGTTGTGTACTCTGCATGGAATCCTATAATAAAACTTGAGAGATCTGACATCTCATTCACTTCAAGGTAGTTCTGCTCGAGCACCTCAATGCTTCCTCCAAAATTGTTAAGACCGGAAGTCTGAACGGTTCTGAATCCACAGTCAACCGAAGCCTTTCCGTTCTTTGGTGGGAAGAAATACATGTCAAAGTTTGAGGTGATACCGCTTGTCAGATACTCCATTATACCCAGAATATCAAGCTGATACACATCATCCTCCGTCAGCTGTGCCTCATGCGGGAATACTCTGTTAAAAAGCCATTCCTGAAGGGGAAGATCATCCGCATATGATCTCAAGAAGGTCATAGCAGTGTGGGTGTGGGCATTTTTAAGTCCCGGCATAAGGAGATTTCCTTTTGCATCAATCTCACGATCCCAAAGAATCGGCCCTTCGTTGGAGAGGATCGCATCCGTATCCTTGCCGTCGCCTATATAAATTATCTTGTTGCCCTTGATCCAGAGCTGTGTGTTCTCTGCGATTTCAAACTGTGCTCTTCCAAGTGTCTTTAATACCTTAGCGTTAAAGAACCTTATATTCATCTATCTTCCTCCTTCTTTGAGATACGCATCTATACCTTTCACAGACTCTCGTATAAGCGACATAATATTTCCTGATACATTCTTCGTTGTCTCAAAGACTTCCTCAGCTGTGAGAGGATGCTTTGATATTCCGGCTGCCAGATTAGATACAGTAGAGAATCCCACAACCAGCATCCCGGCATGGTTTCCGGCTATAGCCTCGCAAGCAGTACTCATTCCGACGGCATCTGCGCCCATTGCCTTTAACATCTGAACCTCCGCCGGTGTCTCGTACTGAGGTCCGGGTGTCTGTGCATATATTCCCTCTTTTAATTCCACTCCGGCTTCCTTCGCCGCTTTTCTAAGCACATCCTGAAGATCAAGATTATACACATGGCTCATATCCGGGAATCTGAGTCCCAATTCATCTATATTTCTGCCACGAAGCGGAGAAGGGATAAATGTCGCAATATGATCGTTTATCATCATAAGGTCGCCCGGCTTGAAGTCAGAGTTGATACCGCCCGCCGCATTTGTAAGGTAAAGCACCTTGGCTCCGAGCAGCTTCATAAGTCTGATTGGCAAAACGACATCCGTTATGTCATATCCCTCATAAAAATGAACCCGGCCATTCATGATCACAAGCGGAACTCCCTCAAGATATCCGAACACAAACTTGCCCGCATGTCCCGGCGCGGTCGAAACCGGAAATCCTTCTATCTCATCATAGCTTACCTCGGCAACCTTCTCGAACATATCGGCGTACTCGCCATATCCGGATCCGAGAACAAGCCCTATAAGCGGCTTGAAATCAGTAATCTTTTTTACACTCTCCGCACAGCGGACTACCTTTTTGTAAACCTCATTCTCCATTTAACGCCTCCTGCTTTATCAGATCAAAGTACGGATCTGTGTGACCCATGCTTTAAAATTATTTCTGGTATCTCTTCTCCAAAGGTATCATCTCGCATTTTCGCTTTTTGAAAACCGAATAGTATTCAAACCCAGCCTCGACCAAAATCCTTTCGACTCTGTCAAAATCACCTGCGATATCGGTCGGAACATGCGCATCCGATCCCGTCGTGATGATCTCACCGCCAAGCTCCCTGTATCTCTTAAGGATATCGATGCATGGATTTGGCTCGCCGAGTCCGTATTTAAATCCGGCTGTGTTTATCTCTATTCCTTTTCCCTTCGATATGAGAAGTCGCAAAATCTCATCTATTATATCACTATATGCCGAATATGTGTAGTTTTTATTTTTCTCAGGGCCGTAACGAACGATGTAGTCGATATGACCATAGACGTCAAAGCCGTCAAAGGCTTTTATGTTTGCGAGAACCGACTCAAAGTATTCAAGGTAGGCTTCCCTCTCGGAGCGTCCCTCAAAGTAGTAATCGTAATACGGATCCTTACCGTTTACCACATGGGAGGAGCCTATTATAAAATCGAGCTGCCTGTATGTATCGCAGAATTCGTAGAGCTGTTTAGCTATGTGAGTCTGAATGCCGAGTTCGATGCCTATAAGAACATCCAGCGAATCCTCATAACTCTTTTTTACCGCAAGCATTTCCGGCAGATAACTCGACATATCCACATCAAAAGTAATCTCCAGATCCTCTGGATAATCCCAATCAATATGATCGGTGAAACAGATTCCCTTTAATTTCTTTGCCACTGCGCCGTCTGCCATGTCATAAGGATCTGCTTTTGAATCCCCCGAAAACATGGTATGCGTGTGCATATCATAATACTTCATAGATCATCCTCCTTCCCATCTCGTCCGTCCTCATAAATTCTCTAAAAAAGAAGAAAGGAGATATAGCAAATGTATATCTCCCTTTTATATTTACTGTGCTTTACCGTATTTTGCTTCGCGCTCTGCAAGTGCCTGCGCTTTCTCCTGAAGTCGTTTCTCCCAGATCTCGTCAGCCTTCGGTTTCCATGTTTCAGCATAAGGAATAGTCTTTGCTATAAGATCGTCAACCGGCTCAGGACTCATAAGGTCTGTGGACTTAGCACCGGTCTCATCTACCATCTTCTTGATGAACTCCGGATTCTCAAGCATCGGACACGGTCTGAACGGATTGTCGTTAAACGGCATTGTGTCGTGGTAAGCCATCATAAGCGGTGACTGTAATGCCTCGAGCAATGTCATCTCGTCGATGTTTGCTGTAGAGTAGTGGATAAATACGCAAGGCTCTACATCTCCGTTTGCATTGATGTGGAGGTAGTTCTTTCCTCCGGCAATACATCCGCCAACCCACTCTGCGTCGTTCTGGAAGTCCATTGCAAAGATCGGCTTGCCGCCCTCAAGTCCTCTGATCTCACGTACTCTGTGAACCATGTACTCTCTCTGCTCCGGGCTGAGCATAAGATCAACCGAAGCGTCATTTCCAACCGGCATATAGTGGAAGTACCATGCCATGGTACATCCGTGATCGACAAGCATATCAAGGAACTCGTCGCTCGTAACTACTTTATAGTTCTGGCTTGTGTAGCAGATCGATACTCCGTAAACAAGTCCATACTCATGCATAAGGTCAAGAGCGTTCATGATCTTTGTGAATACGCCCTGTCCTCTACGCTCGTCATTGGTCTCCTTATATCCCTCGATAGAAAGGGCGTAAGAGATGTTTCCAAGACGACATGTCTCCTTACAAACTTCCTCGTCGATAAGAGTTCCGTTTGTAAAGATATGGAATGCACAGTCATTGTGCTTCTCAGCAAGTTTGAAGATATCTGCCTTTCTTACCATCGGCTCTCCACCTGTCATAATGAAGAAGTGGATACCGAGTTCCTTTGCCTGGCAGATAACGTCATCGAGCTGCTCATAAGTTCTTGAGAGCTTATGACCATACTCAGCAGCCCAGCAGCCAACGCACTTTAAGTTGCAGGCTGTGGTCGGATCCATAAGGATAACCCAAGGAATATTACATCCGTATTTCTCACGATTGGCCTTTACCTCTTTGAATCCTGTAAGACCGGTCTCATATGCGAGATTGAGAACGTGCTTCTTTACAATATTCGGGTTGAATTTCTCGAAAGCGTTGTAGATAACCTTTGTCCACTTCGCCTCCGGGTTTCCGAGCATCTCGGTAGCATTGTCCCAGAAAAACTCAGGGAAAGTACTTCCCGTAACCTTGTGTGCAAGATTCAAAAGCTTTAACATGTTCTTTTCGCGATCTTTGTTTACATATTTGTAAACCGCATCGAAAGCGACCTCAAATGCCTTACGGCCGGCAGCATGTTTTACTCCCATTATTAAATAATCCTCCTTAAAACTGCATATGACAGAGCTTATCCGCCATATATCTCATTACCAAAATTTATAGATTTCCATCAATTTTCAAACACTATCGAGTGACTATATCACACTTTACACTCATAAGTCAACCCGTATATACTGTATGAATATTTCAGGGGTCTCAAAACCGTCGCCATCCCCCGGGCTCGGAGTTTTTCGCAAGCCCTACTCCGTCGTGCTCCTTACTTTGATAGGCGTAAGGTGCCATATCTCTTCGGCGTACTCGCGGATCGTGCGGTCGGATGAGAACTTGCCGGCGTTTGCGACATTGATGAGGGCTGATCTTGCCCATCCCTTTTCATCGCGGTAAGCCGCCTCGACTCTCTCCTGCGCCTTCTTATATGATTCAAAATCTTTCAATATAAAGTATGTATCCGCATACTGTGTCGACTCAGTGTTAAGCAGAGAATTGTAAAGGTCTCTGAAAAGTTCTGTATCGTTGTTTGAGTAAAATCCGTTTATGAGCTGCATGAGCACCTGACGGAGATCCTGGTCTGAGTTGAAGATATCCATCGGATTGTAGTCTCTGAGCTTTTCATGCTCGATGACCTCGTCGGATGACATTCCGAAGATGAATGCGTTGTCCTCTCCGACTTCCTCGACGATCTCCACGTTTGCGCCATCCATCGTACCGATGGTGATGGCTCCGTTTAACATAAACTTCATATTACCTGTGCCGGATGCCTCCTTACTTGCAGTGGAAATCTGCTCGCTGACATCTGCGGCCGATATGAGAATCTCAGCATTTGATACCTTGTAATCCTCTATAAATACAACCTTGATCTTTCCATCGATCGAATGATCGTTGTTTATTACATCGGCAACGTTGTTTATTAGCTTGATCGTAAGCTTGGCGATCTTGTAACCCGCAGCCGCCTTCGCTCCGAAGATAAATGTTCTCGGATAGAATTCCATGTGCGGATTCTCTTTGAGTTTGTTGTACAAGTACATTATATGAAGTATGTTGAGAAGCTGTCTCTTGTACTCGTGCAATCTCTTGATCTGTATATCAAATATCGATCTTGTGTCAATCGATATACCGTTATGCTCTGAAATATATTTTGCAAGACGCACTTTGTTCTGATGTTTAATATTCATAAACTCGTGCTGAGCCTTTTCGTCATTGACAAAAATCTCAAGCTTTTTCAAATGACCGAGATCTGTTATCCAATCGTCTCCGATGCGGTCTGTTATCCAGTTTGCAAGGAGCGGATTGGCGTGAAGCAAAAAGCGTCTCTGCGTAATTCCGTTTGTCTTGTTATTAAACTTTTCAGGGAAGAGCTCGTAAAAGTCCTTCAATTCCTGATTCTTAAGGATTTCGGTGTGGAGTCTCGCAACACCATTTACCGAATATCCGGAAGCTATCGCGAGGTGAGCCATCTTGACCTGACCGTCGTATATGATAGCCATCTTCTGTACTTTTTCCTGGTTGCCCGGATAAGCCGCCTCTATCTGGAGAAGGAATCTGCGGTTTATCTCCTCAACTATCTGGTAAATTCTCGGAAGAAGTCTGGAGAATATCTCAATAGGCCATTTCTCAAGTGCCTCGGACATTATGGTGTGGTTTGTGTACGCACATGTCTTTCTGGTGATCTCCCATGCCTCGTCCCATGAGAGTCCCTCCTCATCGAGAAGCAATCTCATAAGCTCTGCGACCGCAACTGTCGGATGAGTATCGTTTAACTGGAAGGTAACTTTCTCAGGCAGTTTTCTGATGTCCGGATGTGACTTTTTGTAACGCGAAAGCGCTCTCTGCACACTGGCGGAAACGAAGAAATACTGCTGTTTTAAGCGAAGCTCCTTACCCTGAATATGGTTGTCGTTCGGATAGAGAACATCAACGAGATTCTTTGCAAGATTCTCCTGCTCAACAGCCTTCTGATAATCTCCCTTGTCAAAGGAATCAAGCTCGAAAACTTCCTTAGGCTGGGCATCCCAGATCATAAGGGAATTGACCATTCCGTTTCCGTATCCGGTGATAGGCATATCATAAGGAATAGCCAGTACCGACTGAGCACCCTCCTGGATAAATCTCGTGCGACCGTTTCCGAGATCCTCGCTTCTGACATATCCGCCGAATTTAACTTCCTTTGCATACTCAGGTCTGCGGAGCTCGAACGGATAGCCGTCCTTTAACCAGTTGTCCGGTACTTCCACCTGGAATCCATCCACGATCTTTTGCTTGAACATACCGTAGTGGTATCTGATACCGCATCCGTATGCCGGATATCCGAGGGTGGTAAGGGAGTCGAGGAAGCACGCGGCAAGCCGTCCCAGACCACCGTTTCCGAGTGCCGGATCAGGCTCCTCATCCTCAATGACATTGAGATCGATTCCCAGCTCGTCCAAGGCCTGTCTTATCTCGTCGTAGCAGAGAAGATTGATCATGTTGTTTCCGAGCGCACGGCCCATAAGAAACTCCATAGACATATAGTAGACTATCTTAGGATCCTCTTCCTTCATTGCAGTCTGGGTGTTCATCCACTGATCTACAACCTCATCCTTGACAGCGTATGCCACTGCCCAGAAAAGTTCCTGTTTAGTAGCTTCTTTAAGAGTCTTTCTATAACGACGCCTTACTACGTCTTTGATCTGCTGTTGGAATTCCTGTTTGTCAAATACTCTCATTGCCATAAAGTACCTCCCGTTTTTTATTTCTATCGCTTCACACCAAGCGAAACCTCACGTCCGTTAATCTTCCAATCCTTGGTATAACCCTCAGGCTTGGTATTGTTTATCTCAAGAGCGAGACAGTCGCCCTTTATCTCCTCTGCGTTTCTCTCGAAGACACCGCCCACATAATCGTCAGACTCGAAACTCACATAGATCTTGTCCATAACCTCAAATCCGGCTTCCTTACGCATGGTCTGTATCTTTGAAACGATCTCGCGGACAAATCCTTCCTCCAAAAGCTCATCGGAAAGTGTTGTGTTTAACACAACCGTCACTCCGCCGTAGCTCTCTGAAACATAACCTTCCTGCTGTGTTACGGTTATGAGAAGATCCTCCTCATCAAGCTTCACGCCGTCACCTATATCGGTAAACTCCAACGCTCCCTTGCTCTTCAAGGTCTCGTACGCCTCATTTCCGTTCAATCCGGCAAGTCTTTCCTGAATAGCCTTCAAGTGCTTTCCATATTTAGGTCCGACTGTTCTAAGCTGCGGTTTGAATGAATAATCCGTGTAGCTTGATACATCATCAGTGAATGAAACAGTCTTGACATTCAACTCATCTGCTATGATATCAATGTAGTACTGTGACAGACTGCCCTCAGCCTTTACATACATCTCACCGATCGGCTGACGGTTCTTGATGTTTGCGGCATTTCTGGCTGCTCTTCCGAGCACAACGATTCCGAGAACCGTCTCCATAGACTCCTCGAGATCCTTGTCGATAACTGACTCATCGCAGGTCGGGAAGTCGCAGAGATGAATGCTGAGCGGAGCATCCTTATCCACGCTTCTCACCAGATTCTGATATATCTCCTCCGTCATAAACGGGATCATCGGAGCAGCACACTTGGCAACTGTGACAAGAGCTGTGTAGAGAGTCATATATGCATTGATCTTATCCTGCTCCATGCCCTTTGCCCAGAAACGCTCACGACTTCTTCTTACATACCAGTTACTCATCTCGTCAACGAATGAATCTAAAGCTCTTGCAGCCTCAGGAATACGATAGTTGCCGAGATTGTCGTCAACATCTTTTATAAGTGTATTGAGCTTTGACAGGAGCCACTTGTCCATTACGGAAAGTTTGTCCTTCTCAAGCTTGTATTTTGAAGCATCAAACTCGTCAATGTTTGCGTAGAGGACGAAGAACGCATATGTGTTCCAAAGGGTTCCCATAAACTTTCTCTGACCTTCTTTTACGGCATCTCCGTGGAAACGGTTCGGAAGCCACGGTGCAGAGTTGATGTAGAAATACCATCTGATAGCGTCAGCTCCGTATGTCGCAAGAGCATCAAACGGGTCAACCGCATTTCCCTTTGACTTTGACATCTTCTGTCCGTTTTCATCCTGGACATGGCCGAGAACGATAACATTCTCATAAGGAGCCTTGTCAAAGAGAAGTGTGGACTCTGCCATGAGTGAATAAAACCATCCTCTGGTCTGGTCAACCGCCTCAGAGATAAATTTAGCCGGGAACTGCTTCTCGAACAGATCCTTGTTCTCAAACGGATAATGATGCTGCGCAAACGGCATCGCACCAGAATCGAACCAGCAGTCTATAACCTCAGGAACGCGGTGCATATCCTTGCCGCACTTCGGACATTTTATCGTCACTTCGTCAATGTAAGGTCTGTGAAGCTCGATGTTCTTCGCATCCGGATTGCCGGATTTTTCAGCGAGTTCCTCTCTGCTTCCGATGGACTCCATATGACCGCAGTCGCACTGCCATACATTGAGCGGAGTACCCCAGTAACGGTTTCTTGAGATGCCCCAGTCCTGAATATTCTCAAGCCAGTCACCGAAACGTCCCTTTCCGATGGAATCCGGGATCCAGTTTACGGTGTTGTTGTTCTTTACAAGGTTATCTCTAACCTCTGTCATCTTGATAAACCATGACTCGCGCGCATAGTAGATAAGCGGTGTGTCACATCTCCAGCAGTGAGGATAACTGTGCTCAAACTTAGGAGCATCGACAAGAAGTCCCTTTGCTTCGAGGTCGATAAGGATCTGCTTGTCGGCATCCTTGCAGAACATTCCTGCGTATGCGGTCTCCTTGGTCATCTCACCCTTTCCGTCTACAAGCTGCACAAACGGAAGATCGTAACGGCGTCCCACCTGTGCATCATCCTCACCGAAGGCAGGAGCTATATGTACAACTCCGGTACCATCAGCCATTGTAACATAGTCGGCGCAGGTGACATACCAGGCTTTTTTGCCCTGTTTTGCCACTGTATCGTTTGCGAAGTCAAAGAGCGGAATATACTCCTTGCCCTCCAGGTCTTTTCCTATATAGGTTCCGAGGATTTCGTATTTAGGCGCTTTCGGTGCCTCGGCTCCCTTTTTCTTTTTGCTTTTTGAATCCTTGTCTTCTTCAGGCTCTGAGCCATCTTTGATGCTAGCAAGAACCTTGTCGGCAAGTGCCTTCGCAAGATAATACACGCATCCGTCCATAGCCTTTACCTTGATGTACTCCTCGTCCGGATTGACGCACAACGCCACGTTTGAAGGAAGTGTCCACGGTGTGGTCGTCCATGCGAGAATATAAGCGTCCTCGTCTTTAACCTTGAATCGCACAACTGCGGAACGCTCTTTTACGTCCTTATAACCCTGTGCAACCTCGTGTGAGGAAAGCGGGGTTCCGCAACGCGGGCAATACGGAACAATCTTGAATCCCTTGTAGAGGAGTCCCTTGTTCCAGATTTCTTTGAGTGCCCACCACTCTGACTCTATAAAATTATCATCATATGTCACATAAGGATCGTCCATATCAGCCCAGAATCCGACTGTTCCGGAGAAATCCTCCCACATACCTTTGTATTTCCAGACACTCTCCTTACATTTTGTGATGAAAGGATCAAGTCCGTACTCCTCAATCTGCTCCTTGCCGTCAAGTCCGAGAAGTTTTTCAACCTCAAGCTCAACCGGAAGTCCGTGGGTATCCCATCCTGCCTTTCTCGGGACATACTTGCCCTTCATGGTCTGGTATCTCGGTATCATATCCTTTATAACTCTGGTAAGCACGTGTCCGATATGCGGCTTCCCATTGGCTGTCGGCGGTCCGTCGTAGAATGTGTAGGTTTCACACCCCTCGCGGATCTTGAGACTCTTTTCAAAGATCTCATTCTCGTTCCAAAAATCCAAAGTCGATTTTTCTCTGTCAACAAAATTTAAATCAGTAGAAACTTTCTTGTACATTTGTATCTCCAAACTTTTCTTTATAGTGATGTTCCGTCGTCATCTGAATATCCGAACGGAAGATTGAAAACGTTGTCATCATCGTCGTAATAATTCCCGTCATCATAATAGATGCCGTACTCGTCCAATATATCATTGAAGATGTCATTGTAGGTGTTGCCCACATTGCCCATAACACCCTGGAATACAGCACTTATCAATACCGCATAGAAGATAATTCCTCCGGCTATAGACGCAATACCCGTTATAATTCCGGTGATCGCAAAACCGCGTCTTTTTTTCTTTCCCGCCAAATGTATGATACCGAAAACAATCGCAAGTATTGCAAGCGGTATGTTGATAAACGCAAAGAACAAGGCTGCAGAGATAATACCGAGCACGAAAGCTGCTATCGCAAAGCCTGCTCCGCCGTTATTTTTCTGATCGGGACCCGGATTGTATGTTCCCTGATTCGGGTATCCACGGTTGTATTGCCCCTGGTTTGCATATCCCTGATTGTACTGCCCCTGATTTGCATATCCCTGGTTATACTGGCCCTGGTTGGCGTATCCCTGGTTATTGGTTTCTGTGTTTTGTTCGAATTTTTCTTCCATATAAGTCACCTGTTATAATTTCTGAATCCTCTCGAGTGCGCGAACAGTATTCTCATAACTACCAAAAGCTGTCAGTCTGAAGTATCCCTCTCCGTTCGGTCCAAATCCGGAGCCCGGAGTTCCAACGACATTTGCCTTTTCAAGAAGGAAGTCGAAGAAATCCCACGAAGACATATTGTCCGGAGTCTTAAGCCAGATGTACGGAGCGTTCACGCCTCCGAAAACTGTGTAACCGGCCTTCTCAAGACCATCTTTTATGGTCTTTGCATTGTTCATATAATATGCGATCTGTTCTTTGAGCTGTGCCTTGCCCTCCGCAGAGTAAACCGCCTCACCGGCGCGTTGCTGAATATAAGGTGCTCCGTTGAACTTGGTGCCGTGTCTTCTTGCCCACATTGCATTGAGTGAAGCGGATCCGCACTTCAGGTCTTTCGGAACAACCGTGTATCCGAGTCTCACTCCCGTAAATCCGGCATTCTTTGAAAAACTCTTGATCTCTATCGCGCAGGTCTTCGCTCCCTTACACTCATAGATCGAATGGGCAACATTGTCTTCTGAAATGTAAGCCTCGTATGCCGCATCATAGATGATCACTGCGCCAACCCTGTTTGCGTAATCAACCCATTCCTGAAGCTGAGTCTTTGTGATGGTGGTACCCGTCGGGTTGTTCGGGAAACACAGGTAGATAAGCTGTGGTGTCTCCTTCGGAAACTCCGGAACAAATCCGTTTTCCATGGTGGTCGGCATGTAGATCACATTGCTCCATGTGCCCGTCTTTTCGTCATACTCTCCGGTTCTTCCGCTCATGACATTTGAGTCGACATAAACCGGATAAACCGGATCGCAAACTGCAATCTTTGCATCTGCAGAGAAAATCTCCTGAATATTTCCGGAATCGGACTTGGCTCCGTCCGATACAAAAATCTCGTCAGCGGCGATATCGCAGCCTCTTGCCTTGTAGTCATTTTCAACTATCGCATTGCGAAGGAAGTCATATCCGAGATCCGGCGCATAGCCTTTAAATGTATCTGCGTTTGCCATCTCGTCAACTGCCGCATGAAGCGCCTTTACGATCGCCGGCGCAAGCGGCTGGGTTACATCGCCAATACCGAGTCTTATGATCTCCTTGTCCGGGTTTGCATCCGCAAATTCCGAAACCTTCTTGGCTATAGTTGAAAACAGATAGCTTCCGGGAAGCTTTAAATAATTCTCATTTACCTTAAACATCACATTTTTCCTTTCGTTGAACTAACTAATATATAGTATCAAATTTTCAAGTAATCCGCAATGCAAGCAATTATATATCTATGGTTCCCTTAAAAACTGTCGTAGCCGGTCCGGTCATGTAAACATGGTTGTCCGACTCATCCCACTCGATCTCGAGATCTCCTCCGAGAAGGTGAACACGCACCGTTCTGTCGGTGTGCCCGTTTAATACCGAAGCCACAACCGAAGCGCAGGCACCCGTTCCGCAGGCGAGAGTCTCTCCCGATCCTCTCTCCCAGACGCGCATCTGGATCTCATTTTTGTTTATTATTCTGATAAACTCAGTATTGATACGATTCGGAAACATTTCGTTATTCTCGAATTTGGGGCCGATCTTTTCAAGCTCAAGTCCGTCAACATCGTCAACATATATTATGCAATGGGGGTTTCCCATGGATACACATGTTATGGCGTATTCCTGTCCTTCCACTGTGAGGGGCTCGGAAACCACCTTGTCCTTTCCCTCAGCCCTCACCGGGATATCTCCCGGGATGAGAATAGGCTCACCCATATCTACTCTGACCTTTTCAACCTTTCCATCCTTTACGGTGAGGTCGAGGTACTTTATTCCCCCGAGGGTCTCGACCGAAATATCGGTCTTGTCAGTCAGTCCGTTGTCATATACAAATTTTGCGACACATCTAATGCCGTTTCCGCACATTTCGCCCCTTGAACCGTCGGCGTTGTACATCGCCATCTCAAAGTCCGCTTTATCGGACGGATTTATCATTATGAGACCATCCGACCCTATTCCGAAATGTCTGTCCGAAACAAATTTTGAAACCTCGCCCGGATTGTCAAGCTTTTCTTTGAAACCATCAACATAGACATAATCATTGCCGAGGCCGTGCATTTTAATAAATTCCATCTTTTCCTCCACACACTGTCAGCCATGACATCTTTTTACGACATCACTGTACTTTAGTTCCCCACCGAAAATATCAAGCGCGCTTCCGATCGTGAAGTTAATCCTACCGCCCGAGAGGGTATCAAGTCTGTCTATATCAGAAAAGCTGCGTATTCCTCCCGCATAGGTGAGGGTATGATCACATTTGTTTTTATAAAGCATACCAAGAAGGCTCTCCTCTATACCGCTTTGTTTCCCCTCGACATCCACGGCGTGAATCAAAAATTCATCCGCATACTCAGAGAGTTCGTCGAGCAGATCAACGTCGAGCACCGTATCCGTAAACCTCTGCCATCTGTCAGTCACTACATAGTAGCTTCCATCCTTCATCCTGCAGCTCAAATCGAGCACGAGATGCGTTCTTCCGACGACATCCCTTATTTTTTTCAGGTTGTCGTAATTGATCCTGCAATCGGAAAACACATAGGATGTGACTATAACATGGCTTGCTCCGGCATCCAAAAACATCGAAGCATTGTCTGCGTTTATACCGCCGCCTATCTGAAGGCCACCCGGGAAAGCAGACAGCGCCGCCTTGGCCTGTTTTAAGCTCTCATTATAATACTGTGAGTCCTCTTTATTAAGAAGTATCACATGTCCGCCTTTTAAATTATCTTTTTTATACATATCCGCAAAGTAGGCTCCGCCCAAAGAAGAGGTGTAATTTTCCTTTGCGAAATCCCCCTCGTCCTTCAAGCTGGAACCTACTATCTGTTTTACCGCGCCATTATGTATATCAATACATGGTCGAAACTGCATATACTTAACCGTTACTCATCTATTGTATAGTTCGGTGCTTCTTTTGTGATATGGATATCATGCGGATGTGACTCCTTCAATGCAGCCGCAGATATCTTAATAAACTGTGATTTTTCCTGAAGTTCTTTTATTGTCGGGCATCCGCAGTATCCCATTCCAGATCTGATACCGCCGATAAGCTGGAATATAGTATCCTCAACCGATCCCTTGTAAGCCACACGGCCTTCCACTCCCTCAGGAACAAGCTTCTTTGCGTCCTCCTGGAAATATCTGTCTTTTGAGCCGTTCTCCATTGCGGCAAGAGAACCCATTCCTCTGTAGACCTTGTACTTACGTCCTCTGAAGAGCTCGAACTCGCCCGGAGCCTCGTCACATCCGGCAAACATGCTGCCCATCATGCAGACA
>CAJOQF010000086.1 GCA_905236295.1 uncultured Eubacterium sp.
CTTTCCACGTGCTTTTGATCCACATCTACGCCGCTGTCTACAGGTATCTTTATCTCATCAAAGTATGGATTATTCACCTGCAGTATCACCTGAAACGAGTATGAATAATTGTACCTGGGCGGATCGTAACTGATCTGATTGCCGTCATCATCACGGGTCTTTTCTTCATACCTGCTCTCATCTATATCCACATTGCAGCCGGTGATATGGGCAAGCAGCATAACATCAGGATTTTCTGCCTGTATATCTTTGGCGGATGTCACCATAAATTTCTTTGTCCCCTCATCTATGAGAACCTTCTTACTTTTCCCTAAAGTCCTTGTTACATTGAAGGCTTCCACTTCTTCCTTGTTTTCTTCTCGGTATAAAAGCTGTTCTTTTATTGACTCAAGGGAAGCATGCCGCCTTCCTGTAAAAAACGGAGAGAGCTTTTCTTCGCAGGTTTTACACATCCTGCCATCCTCCAGCTTTTTATTTCCGAGAAATTTTATCTTTTCACCGCATATATCACAATATTTTGCATCAAATAATCCCATAAAAATAACACCTCCGCATCCATAAACTCTTGTAAATCCTTTGGTGTTATTTTACTACTTTAAATATGGCATAGGCAAGTCAGACGATCTCAAATCTGTACTTCTGCTTTATATCCGGATACTTATCATGATCCACTTCTTCAAGAAACATCTCCATAGGACGAACGAACATAGCTTTATCGTCGTAAAGAGCCTGATAAACCATCAGTTCTTCCCTCGTCTCACTGTGAATGGCAGATCCGATGATCCTGTACATATATCTGTTTTTGCTTTTTTCCTCATCAGTCAGAGTTTCCCATTTAAAATGTCTGACTGTATCTCCCTCTTTAAATCTCATCTCACCGTCCATATATACGACCGCCTCTCTTGTTATATAAACTTCTGTGCAAATCTTTTTGCAGCTTCCAGATCATCGCTGCCGGGATTACCTTTTGCATAAAATGTTTCATCTACTACCGGTATGCCCTTTTCCTGCATGGCTTTTTTCAGAAGAGCAAGACCGTGCTTTGAAAAACGTGACGTGGAAAATACTACTGCCTTTTTTACATTCTCTTTTTCTATCCCCGACAAAAATTTCTTCATATGCTTGTCCAGACCGTAGGCATATATAGCCGCCCCTATGAATAAAATATCCACCGGCTTGGATATGGCTGCGTTTTCGCTGTCCACAGATACCGCCTGTGTCCCTGCTGCCTCTGCTATTGCTTCGGCAACCGCCTTTGTATGCCCCGATCGTGAAAAATATCTTACTGCTGTCATAATATACCTCCGACATATTCGTTTGTGTAATATTTACTTGTGTACAATTATTATATTACTACTCTTCCAGCCTGTCAACTGTTATCTTTCTTTTTGTACATTTATGAGCTCAATTAAGATCCTTCCGTATTATTCGTTATCGCCGGCTTACTTGGTACCCGCGATATATTATTATTCTGGTGCTATACTTATATACTTAGGGCGGCGTAAAGATGATGATAAAAGCCCTTGCCACGGAATGGGCAAAGTATAATATCACGGTAAACGGTATAGGACCCGCATATTTTGAAAGTGAAATGACAGGCGCAGTCATCAATGAAACAGAATTTCATCAGGTAGTAAAGACCTACTGCCCCATGGGGCGTGTCGGCAGAGAAGGGGAGCTTGACGGAGCCATAGTTTATTTTGCATCCGATGCTTCCAGCTACACCACGGGACAGCTCCTTTCCATAGACGGAGGATGGACAGCGATCTGATACATTTTTCAGAATACTTCTTATTGATGCTGACTGCGAGATTAAACATCTCTCGAACAGTGTTGGAGATATATTTTTTTCAACCTTATTTTCTGTTGATTTGTCGAACATATTTTTGTATAATAATCCCCGGACACTATCATTCGATGGCGGTCAGTCCTTTCGGTGTTGCACGTAAACCGGTTTATCGGTCTTTACCGAAATACACCAAAGGAGGACTTTGCTTATGTACCTGAGTGTAGATACTTTACTTGGCATTATAGGCGTTTGCTTATCTTGCTTCAGTATAGGTTATGC
>CAJOQF010000087.1 GCA_905236295.1 uncultured Eubacterium sp.
AAAATAATGGACGACATGAATGAAAAGTATGCCATTAAACCCGTTGATAAAGCCATAGAAAATCCCAATGTAATGCAGGTGAAAAAACCGGAGATAGCTGTGCCGACCATGCCGCCGGAACAGGCTCTTGCCGAGACACTTCAGGGTATAAAGCCTGATTATGACAAAAACACGCCGCTTACCTCACAGGGATTCTCGAACATGGATCTTATGAAGATAATTACCAGAGTGGGAGAGCGCGGATACAGGCTTGGAATGGCTGATATCGCCAAGAATCCTACATTTGATGCGATCGTGGGAGCTATGATACCGGGAGGAGAGGAAAAAAACTGATAGTTCCCGACATTGCTGATCGAAAAGAGAAGATTCGCAGTGAGCGGGACTTGAAAGAATTTACATCGAATTCCCTGATCGAGGAAGACATGGAGGAGATACTTGCAGACTACGGTACTGATGTGGAGGATATATTTGACCTCGGAGGCGGACAAAAATGGATGTTTGAGGAGGGAAGGGTTGTAAAGGATGCGTTCTTTTTACAGATTCTTTTTAAGGCAAAGATCAAGCTTAAAGCGTCTGCCTTAAGAGCGCAGGTTGACAGAGTGACCAGGACCAGGGAGAATCTGCGGTCGGCGTTCGTTTATAGAAATGTATCGCATCCGTACCGTGTGGTTTGCAAAAACAGAAGGGCAGAGATGAATTTCAGGGATATCTCTGATGTTCCGAAGGAAGAGCTTGATGAGAAACTCAAAAGCATTATGGAAGCAGACAGGAGAAGAGGTTTCAAGCTTGATACGGATCCACTTATCAGAATTTCCGTGCTGAAAACCTACCAGAAGGATACCTATGCGATAATCCTCTCTCAGCCTCACATTAACAGCGACGGCGTGAGTGTTATGCATCTGTTGAAAGATATTTTTGTGGACTATTCCCTTGATATGATGGGGATCCCTACAGAATTGCAGGAACAGGATTTCAAGGAATATGCAAAGCATTTGGAGGGTGTTGACAAAAAAGCCGAAGCTGAGTACTGGATAGAGACCTATAAGGGTTACGAGGGCAACTTAGAAGTACCCGGAATACTTGAGGACATGGGAGGAGAGTATCGAAATGAGATTTTGCTCCATATGTTTGATGATGAGCTTCAGGAAAAACTAAAAAAACTGCCCGGAAAGTATAAAGCCACGATAAATACAGTGATGCAGGCGGCATGGAGCATACTTCTTATGAAGATGCACGGCCTGACAGACGTATCATTTGGAGTTATCACATCCGGCAGGGACGGAGAGGTGACCAAGAGCAATCAGATTACAGGTGGATTTGTCAATGCACTGCCGGTGAGAGTAAACTGTGATGAAGACATTAGTGTAGCCGAGCTGGTAAGCAGAATTCAGGCTCAGTTTGCGCAGTCGATGAAAAACTCACATCTCTCTCCGGGTGAAATAGAGCAGGCTGTCGGAAGAAAGAAGCCATTATTTGACCATCTGCTCAACTTCCACAACTTTTCGGGAGCGGGAGGCTTTGCAAAGAGAAAGGCTGTACCGGGAGTGAGTGTGCTTGAGAGTACCATGTATGACAATCTTGCGAGTGAGCTTACCATATACTTTATAAAAAAGGAAGAGAAGTATGGTATGCGTTTTTCGTATAATGAGAGCAGATTTTCAAAAACGAGAATAGCTATTTTGACGGATATTTACGTTAAGATTATCGAGCAGATCTGCAATGCTAATAAAAGCATAAAGCTCTCTCAGATAGAATGCCCGGGAATGGAAGCGTTTGACGAGGCTGCCAAGATCGAGCGGAACGAAAAGAGACAGCTTTACGAATTTGTGAGAAATCTTCCTATAGCCAAGGGGCTTGATGAGTCTGTGGTAAGAGAACTGGTAAATGCTTCGGAGGTTAAGGGTTATACCGAGGATGAGACCATACTCTTAGAGGGAGAGAATCCATCCGGATTGTATTATGTATTTACTGGTAATGTTGCTCTCTTTAAACGAGACTTAAGTCAGTGGAACACTGTTCTCAGAGTACTAAAGAGCAGGGAGATAATAACTGTTTCTGGATTGGACGAAGAACAAAAGACTTATGCGTCCGCGGTGGCTTATGACGGCGACACGCAGGTTATCCGTATCCCAAGGGAAAAGCTCAATTCACTTATATCCAGATTCCCACAACTTGCAGTTCGGGTTGCGCTCGAAACAGACAATGTTGCCAAGCGATATGCGTTTTTGTGGATAAACTCATAAACAGCCTGAACAGCTTTAAACTTACGCTTTATAAGGTGGATTATATCGGCATGCCCTGTATCTTGTTGCGGGGCATGCTTCCTATAAAGGGAAATTATAATGAAAAAATATTTGCTCTCAGACGATCAAAAAAATTATATCTCGGTTCAGAGGTTTTTTCCCGGAATGACAAATATGAATATCTGTCGGTTCCGTTTCTTTAATAATGCGGACAGGGATAAGCTAAAAAAGGCTGTTGGCATATTCGGCAGTATATGTGATACGGCCGGGATGATCATTGATACGGAAGATGAAAATCATCCCTGTTTTGCTGTTTCTAAGAAACCGGAAATTGTTATAGAGGAATGTCATTTCGCTGAGAGAAGACAGGATTTTTATAAGTATCTTTATTTTTTGACGGTAGGTGAATTTGATCTCGGAAAAAACCTGCTAAGGTATGGCATTGTGGATTTTGATGATAACAGTGCAGCTTTGATAGTCGTATTCTTTCATCTGGCAGCTGACTTTTACGGGAGTACGGTTGCAATGAAGAAGATTTCGCAATTGTACGAGAAACTTATTTCCGATGAGACAATAGATCTCTCAGAGAAGATGCCGTCATATTTTGACTATCTTGACAGTAGAGATGATTATTCAAAAACCAAAGCCTATAACAGAGATATTTCTTTTTTTCGGGAATACTATAACCGGGAGTATCGGCTGGGATCTCTATATGAAAAAAAGAATAAGTCCAGACGCATAAAGGGGTTTGCTGATTTCTTCGCGGAAAACAGCCTCTTTCCGGTCTTGATGGGGGAAGATGAAAAAAAGGCGCTTTCAAAGGTGTCCGATATCTGTTCTGTCAGCGAGGCACATGTACTTTCTGCCGTATTTGAGTTGCTTTGCTGTGCATATATGGGAGAAAAAAGAATAGGCTTGAGTTTCTTTTACAACGGGAGATACGGAGCGGAAAAAGAGATAGTCGGAGACATGGTTCAAAGCATCCTTATTCTGGTGGAAGTGGACAATAGCCAGACTGTAAAGGACTTTATACTGTCAAGGTTTAAGGATAAGATGGCGGTGGCAAAGCATCTCAGGGTCGGCAGGAAAATAACAGAAGCTTTTTCGCCGCGGTGCAGCATCTCGATCAACGTGGTAGATTTAGACGATACACGCATAAAAGGCATAAATATGGATTATATGGGAGGTAAAAAGTTAAAGCAGGTATTTTTAAAGATTTACACCAGACAGGATCGGGTTGTAAACACCTTTATAAACGGGTGTGATGACAATCTTTTAGATAGCGTTTTAAGCTTTGCGAAAATTTCGTCAGATATAGGAAATGTTCTGAAATTTATAGCTGATAACGAAGCAAATACCGGGGTGTTGGAGGTGATCGATGGCTATGGCAGGCTCAAATAAGATAAGAGATATGTTTTTTGACGGTATGGAGACAGATAAATGTGCTTTTCGATATCGTCAAAACGGTGAGATAAAAGAGCGTTCAAGGGGTGAATTTCTTGAGGATGTTATGAAGGCGGGGGCATATCTCTACTCGATAGGGTTGCATAAAAAACATATAGCGATAGCTGCCGCCTCTGATTATCCGACAATTGTTTATCTGATCGCGATACTCTGTACCGACAATGTTGTTGTCTGTGTATGTCCGGATACCACAGAGGATAAGATGGAGTTTCTGCTGGACAAAGCCGACGTGGATTTTGTAATTACAGACAAGGCTTATCGGGAAATAATTCCGGAAAGATGGAATGAAAAAACCATTACAAATGATGAATTCCATGAGGTGGACGGCAAATATAAAGATGAGTTTTTTGAAGTCTGTGTGGAAGATGAGGAAGATGCGCTGATAATATTTACGTCAGGATCAACGGGGGTTCCGAAGTGTCCTGTTTCCTCAAACAGGGCTGTACTCGCAAGCGCAGATCATTATACTCAGATAATGAAAGTAAGCGAGGGTGAAATCTTTTTAAATCAACCGGTTTTTCATATTTATGGTGTTATATGTTCATTGAGCAGATGTAGGTACCATAAAACTATTTTTATTAATACGAATAAAAAGTATTTTAAAAAGAATATTATGGAGAGAAAACCGAACGCCCTTGCCATTGTTCCGGCTCAATTTGGATACCTGGCGGAAAGTTTTGATAAGAAAGAGGACTGTTTTATCAAATATGTATCTTATTCGGCAGCGTCCATGGACAAAAAAATGTTAAACAGGGCGGCTGAGCTTGGGATAGCCGTAATGTCATCTTATGGGATGTCGGAGGCGGGTGCTATTACCGAAGTGCCGGCAGAGAGTATGAAAGTGGGAGTGTTTGGTAAACCGATCGGAGGAATGGAACTCAAGTTGAGCGAAACCGGTGAAATACTTGTAAAAGGCGGTTCGCTGTTTTCAAGGTATTATAAACAGCCTGAGGAAACCTCGCGGGTTTTCGATGAGGATGGTTATTTTCATACTCATGACTGCGCATTTTTTGATGAAAACAATTTATTGCATTTTTGCGGACGGACAGACAATATGATAGTGCTATCGGAGGGAGAGAATATCTATCCCGAGGAAATAGAAAAAGAGATCCTAAAAATAAACGGGATTAAGGAATGTATTGTTTATGCCAATAAAGATATGCTTGTGGCGCGAATAGTCGTATCCCAATCGGAAGATACAAAAGTAATAAAGCAGGAGTTGGATAGATTAAACGGCAGGCTGCCGTCTTTTAAGAGGATAATCAAAACCTGTTTTACTACGGAGGAACGCGAAAAAGTCTCAACAGGAAAGATAAAAAGGATAGTATATGATTGACAGGATTATTGATATTATAAAGAAGAACAGAAAAATAGAAACTGATATAACACCGGATACGGTTCTCTCGAAGGAAAACGGGTTTAAGTCTCTGGATGTGGCAGAGATAATTGCTGATATTGAGTGTGAGTTTGATACCGAGATTCCCGAGACGATTTTTATTGGAGAGGTTACTCCTCAAAGAATCGTTGAATTTTTGAATCATTGACTATTTTGATTTATATGATAGAATGATTTGGAACTAATGATTTACGGAGGATTACAATGAGTGTAGCGATACTTACAGATTCCAACAGCGGAATCACACAATCACAGGCACCGGTTTTGGGAGTTTCTGTTTTACCGATGCCGTTTTATATTGATGGTGAGACTTTCTATGAGGATATTAACCTCACTCAGGAGCAGTTTTATGAGAGGTTGAAGGATGGAGCGGATATCCATACATCCATGCCTGCAGTCGGTGATGTGACAGACAGATGGGATGAGCTCCTTAAGACCCACAATGAGGTTGTGTACATTCCCATGTCCAGTGGACTTTCAAGCTCATGCCAGACAGCGCTTATGCTTGCGGAGGATTATGACGGCAAGGTACAGGTGGTAAATAACCAGCGTATTTCCGTTACCATGAGACAGTCCGTGCTCGATGCAAAGGAGCTTGCAGACAGAGGAAATAACGCGCTTGAGATAAAAGAGATTCTTGAAAACCATAAGTTTGATTCAAGCATCTACATCACTTTGGATACCCTCAATTATTTAAAGAAAGGTGGACGAATCACTCCGGCAGCGGCAGCGCTTGCCTCTCTTTTAAAGATCAAACCTGTGCTTCAGATTCAGGGTGAAAAGCTTGACAAGTTCGGCCAGGCAAGAACCATGAAACAGGCAAAGAAGATAATGGTAGAGCAGATCCTTTCGGACTGCAGGGACAGATATAAATCAGTTGATAATAAAGACATCTATATCTCTCTTTCATATACTGACGATACCAAGATGGTGGAGCTGTTTAAAGAGGAGGTTCAGGAACTGTTCCCGGAGCATGATATCCATTATGACCCGCTTTCGCTCAGCATCTCATGTCATATAGGACCGGGTGCACTTGCGATAACAGCGACAAAGAGACTTCCAGAACTTGATGACGTGCACACAAATTTAAAGTAAGATGATTAAAGATCTGACAGTTGGAAAGCCGGAAAAGGTATTACTCAAATACTCGCTTCCGGTGCTCGGGAGTGTAGCTTTCCAACAATTATATAATATAATGGACGGAGTCATAGCAGGGCATGTACTAGGGGATGAGGCACTCGCGGCAGTGGGCGCTTCATTCCCTATTGTAATGCTCTTTTTGGCTGTGGCGATAGGATTAAATTCGGGAACGACGGTTCTTGTCTCACAGAAATTCGGGGCAAAGAAACTGGATGAGACCGTTACCGGTGCTTTTACGGCGCTTATTTCCGCGCTTGTGATCGGACTCGCGGCAACACTGGTAGGAGAGATTTTCTCCGTTCAGATCATGAATCTTGTGGATACGCCCGCAAATATATTTGCGGATGGAACACTGTATCTCAGATATTACATGATAGGAATGTTCTTTTCGTTTGCCTACAATGTATGTAACGGTATATTTATCGCGCTCGGAGATTCGGTGACACCGTTCTTTCTGCTGGTTTTTTCTTCACTTGCAAACGTGGGGCTTGATTTTGTCTTTACAGTACCGATAAAGCTCGGGGTCTCAGGACTTGCGATCGCCACGACCATCTCGCAGGTTGTCGCGGCGGTGATTGCTTTTGTACTGGTGGTTAAAAA
>CAJOQF010000088.1 GCA_905236295.1 uncultured Eubacterium sp.
GATTGCGACTGCTTTCATCATTCGAATCCGTGCTTCTCTCGCCTTTTCCGTCGCCGTGGACTCCGAGAACTCGGGGATTGCGACTGCTTTCATCATTCGAATCCGTGCTTCTCTCGCCTTTTCCGTCGCCGTGGACTCCGAGAACTCGAAGCTCTCTACTGCTTTCATAATTCGAATCCGTGCATCTCTCGCCTTTTCCGTCGCCGTGGACTCCGAGAACTCGGGGATTGCGACAGTTTTGTTCCACAACAACGCATTCTGCGTTTTGTGGACAAAATCTTGTCGCAGGGTACCGCGAGTTCGAGAAATTCACAAGCACCCCCTCCGGTTCGTAATACCTCATCAAAAGGCTGATAAGCGTCGTCTTCCCCCCTCCGGTCTGTCCGACGACCGCCACGCGCTGTCCCCTCTTAATCTTGAACGAAACGTCATGGAGTATATCCCTCTTGCCGTCATATGAAAAACTGACATGTTCAAACCTGATACTCTCAATCTCTCCCTCGGGATCGGCTCCCCCGGCGTCAGCCTCATCTTCCATCTCGAGCACCTCAAAGACTCTCTTCGCGCACACAAACGCATTGGTAAGCTCAGTGATAACCCCGGAAATCTCATTAAACGGCTTCGTGTACTGGTTGGCGTACGCCAAAAGCGAAAACAGGTTTCCGACCGAAATCACTCCGCCTATGGCGGACAAAGCGCCTATCAGTCCTACAAGCATATAGACGATAGCATTGACAAACCGCGTCACAGGATTTACAAGCGACGAGTAAAACATTGCGTTCTTGCTCGCCCTAAAGAGCTTTTCATTTCCGTCTGCGAACTTTCTCAGCATCTCATCCTCACCGCGATACGCTCTCACGGTCTTTTGCCCGGCTGTCATCTCGTTCACATACGCGGTCATCTCCCCCCTGTTCTTCGACTGGTCGCCAAAGTATCTGTGGGATCTCTTTGCTATGAAGGCAGCCGCAAACATCGAAAGCGGCGTGACCAGTACCACCACCAGCGCAACCTTCACATCTATAAAGAGCATGAACACGAGCGTTGTGCCTATCGTAAACAATCCGGTAAACAACTGTGAAAAGCCGAGAATCAGTCCATCTGAAATCTGTTCGACATCCGCGATCATACGACTGACCAGATCACCCGTCTTAAACGAATCGATCCTTGAAATTGACAGCCTGTTTATGCTTTCATACACATCATCCCTGACACTTCTCGCCACGTGAAATACGATGCGGTTGTTCAGGCAGGTCATCAACCACTGCGCAAGGAATGCCGCTGCGATCAGGAGTACTATAAAAAGGACATCTTTATATACTTCATCAAATATTACCCTGTCCTTCTCTACTATCGCATCCACTGCCTTGCCGATGAGCACCGGAATGAGCAATGTGACCACAACCGTGACAAGCGCAAGGATTGCCGAGACTATTATTGCCGGTATATGCTTTTTTAAATATCCGAGCAGATGCCGTACAACGCTAACCTTCATACTGCACCTCCTGCGAATCGCATATATCCCTGTATTCTTTCAGGCTGATATAGAGTTCCCTGTGCGAACCAAATCCCGCGATCTTGCCTCCGTTGAGTACCGCTATCCTGTCACAGCTTAAAATAGATGCCATTCTCTGCGAAATGTCTACGACCGTCATGTTTCTTTCTCTTGCCCTTGAAAATATACCTTCATAAACGAGCTTCGCGGTAGCATTGTCAAGCGCCGAAAATGCATCGTCGAGTATCAAAAGCTCCGGCATACCCACAAGCGCCCTCGCTATCGCGATTCTGGCCTTCTGACCTCCGGAGAAGTTTACTCCGTTTTGCTCCACCTTTGCCGACAATCCGCCCTTTTCATATACGAAATCATAAGCACAAGCAAGCCTTAGAGCCTCATCCATCTCCTCTTTTGTCGCATCTTCTTTTGCAATTTTTATATTGTCTTCAACAGTACCGGAGAAGATTGTAGGCTTTTGAAACACAAAACCAAGTGACTTCGACTCTCTCCATTTTCCCACATCCATTCCGTCTATACGTATCGCATTGTCATGCGTCGGATAAAATCCTCCGATCATTGCGGCGAGAGTGGACTTTCCGGAGCCTGTCGCACCGATCACGCCGATTATCTCTCCTGTTCCAAACTCAAACGACAGTCCCTCTCCGTAAACTCTTTGCCTATCCTCGTGATCGAGCACTTCGCAAACCCGGTCCGCACTCGCCAAAGACTTACTTATATTCACGATCAGATCCGCGTATTTGATCAGCTCGACAAGTATCGCCGCCATGTAATTTACAAGCGCTACTATCTCTCCTTGTGTGACATATCCTGCCCAGACTCTCTGAGAACCGCTTATCAAAATTGCGCAGACTCCGAGGTCAACGATCACAAGAGTCAACGGATTCAAAAGACCCGCAAGTCTGCCGACTTTTATCTGCCTTTCATATAACGAACCGTTTTCAGACGCAAATTCCCCACAAAGGTCGTCCTCCTTTGCAAATGCGCGGATCACTCTCACTCCCCCCACTGCCTGTCTGGTCTTTAGGAGCAGCTCATCAACCTTTCCCTGTATCTTTTTATAGCCCTTAATATTCTTTCTCATGATAAGCCATATGACAAGAACAAGCACAGGTATTATCACGCACATGACAAGCGCCAGCTTCACGTCAATAAAAAAAGACATTACAAGCGAGCCGAAGACTATGAACGGTGACCTTAGCAGAAGTCGAAGCGTAAGGTTTACTCCCGTCTGAAGCTGATTTATATCGCTGGTCATCCTTGTGATAAGGGTTGAAGTTCCGATTTTGTCCAATCCAAAAAAAGAGAGCCCCGAAATCTTTTGCATCAAAGCTTCTCTTAAATTCTTCGCAAATCCGCTCGCGCTCACAGCCGAAAAATACTGAGCGACCACAGCGAGAACCACTCCGGCTGCGGCAAGGGCTATAAGGATCATGCAGCGGCTGTATATATATCCCGTATCACCGCTTTCTATTCCCACATCGATCATCGCCGCCATCACAAGCGGAACAAACAGCTCAAGCACAGCCTCCGACATCTTAAATGTCGGGGCGAGAATGGACTGCATCTTGTATTCTTTTATATATCTAAATAGTTTAAGGGAATTTTTCATCACTTACATCTCTTTAAAAAAAGAGTTTTGCTGTCAAAAAACGGAGGCCGGAATTCCAGCCCCCGTCAATCTGCAATTTATTGATCCGCTTCTGTAGCATCGCTTGTTGTATCAGACTCTGTTGTGTCGCTCTCACCATCGGACTCGGTGGTCTCTTCCTGAGTTGTAAAGAACTCATCAAAAGTGATCTTTGCAAGAACATCTTCGTCCACATCCCAGGTGACCTCAGATGTATATCCGTCCATTACCTCAGAGTACTTTGTAGACTTTCTCTCAGAGATGATGGATTCCTTCTTCTCATCGGTTGCCTCTTTGTCATACTCTTTGTCAAGTCTTACTATATAATAGTACTCATCTGTCTCGATGACATCCGACACCTTACCCTCTTTGAGTTTATCAGCCGCTTCGTATACAGCCTTGTCATAGAGGATGTCAGTGTCATCAGCATTGTGATATGATGCAGAAAGTGTAGAATAGCCCGCCTCTTCCACTGCTGCGTCGAGATCCTTCTTTGCATCCTTTGCAAATTTCTCAAAATCTGCCTTTACCTGCTTTTTCTCATCCTCTGAGTACTCGGTCTCATTCCCATCATCATCGGTAGTTGAATTCTTATCAACCTGTACGAGAGTGATAGTCTTCTGACTGATCTCAGAATCTTTGACATCGGTGTCCACGTCTGCGACTATAGCATCATACATGCGGTCATTTATAGTATAGAGGCGAAGCATCTCCTCGATATACTCCTCGGTCGCCCCCATCTGCTTGATGGCTTTGCGCTTGTTTGAATCCATGAACTCCTTTGCCACTTCAGCAAACTTTGCCTCATCCTCTTCTGTAATCTTAACATTGTACTCATCCATATGATGCTCAAGGATAAGCATGTTCTCGATATTGGACATTATATCATCTTTAACGTCGTCACCGAATGTGCTTCCTGTTCCGTAAAGATCCTGCGACCACATATCTTTTCCAAACATTGAAAGATAGTTGGTATCGTAATTTGCCTGCTGATATCTGATCATGAAATTCGCAAGTCCGAGACTTACCTCTTCCTTATCTATATTTGCAAGCTCGGTTGAAGTAAACAAATCCTCCGTCTCAACCTCAACAGAACCCGATGTCGCATCAGCTTCAGTGGTAGCTGCTGCCTCCGGCACGCCGAAATACAATGTCGCAACAACCTCATTTGAATTTGCTCCGCATCCGCTGAGCGCGATCGCTCCGGCAGTGCAAACTCCTAATATTCCCGCTACTAATCTTTTCTTCACGTTTGCCTCCTCATTTCCGTTTATATATATAATCCAATTTGTCATTTCATGTGTCCTGTAGTCGGCACAACTTATGATTATAGCACAACGATTTCCCCTCGTAAAGAAGGGAAATCGTCAAACGCTTTCACACTTACTATCTGAGCATTTCCTCAAGTGAATCCTGTACCTCATCGGACACCTTGTGCATAACATCCGCAGAAGCTGTCGATTCCTCTGTGGATGCGACCAGATTCTGAGTTCTCTCATTTACAAGAGAAACTATGTTTCCTATCTTTTCAGACTCCTGGATCAGTCTGTCTACCGCCTCGTGTATCTTTGTGTTGTTCCTGTTGCTGTCATCGGCGGCAAGTTTTGAATTGTCGGCAAGTTCCTTTATCTCATTTGCAACTACCGCAAATCCCTTTCCTGCCTCACCGGCGCGCGCTGCCTCGATGGAGGCGTTTAGCGCAAGCAGGTTGGTCTGTCCCGAAATACTGATAACCTGCTCGTTATTCTTTTCGAGGTCTCCGAGGTATCCTTCTATTGTCATCATTGCGTCTTTGAGATCTCCGATGAACTGTTCAAGCTCGGTCATGGACTCGGATATTCCAACTGTCTCATCGGCATTTGCAGAGTTGATCTCTCTTATGGAATTGATCGTATCACCAAGTTTTACGAAACTCTCATTTATCTGGTCTGCAAGTTCGGTCTGTCTTTGCTTTGCCTCATCATGGGCTTCCTGTATCTCATCCATAAGCGAGTTGACGTGCTCTTTTTCCGCATGGGCGACATCCCTCGTATAGAAAACACAGTTCTCTTTCCTGTTAAATCCGTTGAAGATGGCGCTCGCCATGATCCAGCATCCCGGATAACCGCAGGCACAGCAGTCAATATTGCGCTTCTTCTCGGTTGTCTTTAACATATCATCAAAAACCGAATCAAGTTGAGCCTGTGTCGGCACCCTATAACCGCATTGATCACTCCGGTCTGTGTATTTCCTCATAAAGTCATTGAGATTCAGATGTGCAAACTGTTTGTTGAGCGCAGCAAGTCTCTTCTGCGGAGTAGCCGGGCGCCCCCATGCACTTTTCTTATCGTAGTTTTTGGAATCAGTTTTTATCTTCTGAATCTCTACAAACACGTCCTCATTCATAGTCTTTCTCGACTCTGTGCCCGGTCCGTAAAGACATCCGCTCGAGCAATTTAATGCGTCAATAAACAGATACGGAAGCTTCTTATCCTTTATCCTGTCTTTGTTGCGTCCAAGATAATCGTACATATGGCGCTCGCCCTCCATCTGTCTTATGAGGGTATCTTCTCCGCACAGCCAGTATACATTCTCCTTGAGACCGCCAGGCATAGGATAGATGGATCCGAGACCGTACTCGATCTCATCCACCGCCGGCGCACCGCTCACCGGATGTTCTTTTAAGTATTTTACAAGATGAGCAAAGGTGAGATTGTACGATACATATCCGCCGTTGTTCGGATCTTCGATCTCCGCCTTCTTTGCTATGCACGGACTGATGAACGCAAGCCTGTCATCAACATGCATATATTTTTTCACATAGATCGCACCGCACATCATGGGACTCTGAACCGGATTTAACATCGGGATTAGTTCCGGCAGATATCGTTCTATATATCCGACAACCGCAGGACACGGCTGAGATATACCACCCTTAAAGTTATGCTCTGTGATGTATTTTATGTAACCCCAGGTTGTGATATCCGCGCCAAAAGAAATACTTATTATACGGTTTGCTCCAAGCGCTTTAAGCTGTCCGAGGATCTTTGAATATTCCCCGGGATAATTTGCAAGAAATGCCGGAGCGACGAGAAGCGAGATCTTCTCCCCCTTTGCAAGATCCTCAAAGAACCTTTCGGTGTCATCGATATACTCCCTTGCGTTGTGTTCACACGCATCAAGACAAGCACCACAGGCAATACATCTGTCCTGATCCACCTCGATCCTGTTTTCGCCATCCTCGGTCTCCACGGAGACATTGGCTCCGATAGCGCTACAGACTCCGATACACTTATTACATCCGATACAGTTATCATTAGTTAAAACAAGTCCCATTTAAGCCCTCCTTATATTGAATGAAATTTAACCCTATAAAGCATCGACAAGTTCTTTGAACCTATCTCCTCTCTCCTCAAAGTTTTTGAAGTATCCGTATGACGCCGCCGCCGGCGAAAGGATGCAGGCATAACCTTCCGGTGTGAGTGATGCCGCCTTTGAAACCGCCTCGTCAAGCGTCTCACAATAATGCGAATGTGTCTTCTCCGGGATTCCGCGATATATCCTTCTGCCGGAATCGTAGCAGAACACATACTCATATTCCTCGTGATCCTCCACAAAATCTATCAGCACATCATAATTTATGCCTCTATCCATTCCACCGATGATCACCGTCTTGGCATTCGGGACGGATCTCAGTGCCTCGATCGTTGCATCCGGGATAGTGGAAATTGAATCGTCGTAATATTCCACCCCGTTCTTCTTAACAATATATTGGAGCCTGTGATCAAGTCCGGAGAATGTCCTCATATCGTTAAGTATGGTTTCCTCGTCCAGACCACAGAGCTTTGCTACCGCCTCAACAAACTGAGCGTTATAGTTGTTGTGCGCTCCAAGAATCTTTAGTTTGTAATCTCTGATATTCTGGCGTGTCACACGCACCTTGTCGGCTTCTGTCTTCACATCCGGAACTCCTTCTCCGATAAAGAAATAGTCCCCTGCCTTCTGGTATTTTGTGATATTTGCCTTCGCGTTAAAATAGTTCTCAAGTGTCCTATAGTAATCGAGATGCTCCTCGAAAAAGCTTAAGAAAAGCGCTATATGAGGTGAAACATTCAGATGCCTTAACTGATGACAGCTCATCTCAAAAACGACCAGCGTATCTTTCTTTACATCACCGAAGAAATCAAGCGGTGGCTTTCCGATATTTCCAACCATCACTGCATCCCTGTGATTCTTAAGGACATGGTAGATCATCGCCGTCGTGGTGGATTTTCCTTTTGTGCCGGTAATACCTATAGTCTGGTCGCGAAACTCCTCCAAAAAGATCTGCGTCTGGGAAGTATATTTAAAATGGTTCCCCTCCATGATGATACCCGGACTCTTTACTATATAATCGTAGGCATCCTCATTTATATCATCTCTCTGACCCTCGAAAATCTCCACGGATCTCGGATTGCAGAATTTTTCCAAAAACTTCTCAGTAGACTTTCCTTCACATCCGTATCCCCAGATCAGAATTCGCTTATCTTCAAATTTTTCCGTTACACTCATTTTATTCATCCTCTCAATATTACACCAGGATAAATCAAGACTCCCTGACATTATCGACTACAATTTTATAAAACTCTTCCGGCACATTGTGCTCCGGATAAAAATACCCCATTATATCGTCAAGCTCATCCGGCATCTGACTGACGTATTTTGCATACCTGTCCGTCAAAAGGCTTCTGCCGCCCATCTTTACAAAATGGCTGATGCAGCTTGTAACCTCTCTTCTGGTGCCCACGCACTCGAACGGTTTATTCTCATCTATCCCCGAGAGCTCCTTAAATTCTTTGTCCAGAGAATCCTTGTCGAGCAACTTTTCTCCGAATATATCGATCAGCTTTTCCTCCGGGACAAACGGGGAAAGTATGATATATACAAACAGGCATTTCGCGCAGTCACAACACCAGATACCCTTTTTGCTTCCCACGTTGCAGCTTCTGAAAACCTTGTGATAATCCTCGAATTTTGAGAACAAAAACGCGATCTGCAATTCGGAAAGCGGCCGAAGCAGGCTGAAATAGTGTATGTCGTAATCACTGAGTGTCTTGACATACTCCGTAAAATCCATCTCAAACTCAAAACTTTTTGAGTACTGGTGATTTACAAACGAGTCCTTTACAGTGGACTCATTTGCACTTGATTCATTTGAGAGCGCAATGTATTTAATGCCGTTGAGATAGGAAGTTATCACTGTCGAAAAAGCGACGACTGCCGAAAACGGAATGTGTCCGTTTAAATACCCTGCATCGTTCAGCTCAAGTATCTTCCTGTCGAGTATTCTCTTTACTCTGTAATCTGCCTTTGCATTTTTGCAGGCTGATATAACATTTTTCGTTGTCTCATTTCCGTTTATGGAGTAGGTGTTAACGCCAGCATCTTTCAAAAGTTCAAGACTTACCACCGAATCCTTTCCGCCGCCGACGGGAACCAGCACTCCCCCGTAGGTGTTTGTGTCGTGAATCGGGGATGCCGCTTCGACAGACTCAGAGTCCGGCTTCGGCTCAGCGCATTTTATCTCAAGCAATTCATCCCGAGAAATTTTAATCCCGTTAATATACTGGAACTCTCCGAGTCCGTTATAAAAGAGCTTCCTCCACCAGTCATTTTGCCAGTCACTGAGGCTGCCACACATAACCTTTACGGTTTTCGGGCAGGCACATTTGTAGTAACTTATCGCCTCAACCATTCCAAGCGAAAACGCCAGCCTCTCAAGTATGGGATCGCTCTCGCTCTTTTTTGAAGGAAAGCGCCACTTTGTCTTAAACTCCGAAAGGCCCTCTATCTCATAATTAAACTGCATGGCGCACTCGCCGTCTGCAAATCCTATGCTGTAATCTTTAAAAATAAACTCACTATACTGTTTTCTAAGTTCGTCAAAAGTCAAAATAACATCTCCATTACTGATCAAAACTTTTTAGTGAAAAACGCTTTACTCCAACGCATTCTCACTCTATTTTAGTTTAGTACACGTGATTAAATGTGTCAATCCGCCGACTTTACAGTTTTATATTCACAGAAATCTTATTTTTTATTCATTTCTCTTAATTTACATAAGATAATCTTTGTGCTATAATCCTTTGACGATACTAAGTTGCGGCGGTTTACCCACCGTTTTTTCATGCATATTGTTTATTAAGAGGGATAATAATGGAATTATTTAAGAGAATTGCCGCGCTCGCAGGCGTGATATTGTTATTGGCATTATACATTGCAACCTTCGTCTTTGCCATGCTCGGCAACGAATGGCTTCCGATGCTCAAGGTATCCATCATAGCCAGCGCGATCGTACCTGTCTTCATGTGGATAGTAAGCTACATCGCAAAGCTCATCAAGAAATACTATTCTCCCGAGGCGCGCAAGAAAACCGAAGATTACTACGCCTCACAGAGAGAAGAAAAATTCCGCGAAGCCAAAGACCTCGCAGACAAAACCAAATCTTCTTCCGAAGAATGATATAATTGTCGGATTCACAGCGCCCAGTCTACGGGCGCTATTTTATTTTTCTCAAGAAACTCATTTGCCTTTGAAAAATGTTTGCATCCGAAAAATCCCCTGTAAGCCGAGAGCGGACTCGGATGAGGCGCTTTCAACACCAGATGTTTGGGATTGGTGATCATGGATGCCTTTGACTGTGCAGGCTTCCCCCAGAGCATATAGACGACCGGTTCATCCTTTTCGTTCACATGACTTATTATCGCATCGGTGAAATACTCCCAGCCTTTGCCCTTGTGGGAATTTGCCGCGTGCGCCCTCACTGTCAGGACCGTGTTCAACAACAGCACCCCCTGCTTTGCCCAGTTGGTGAGGTTTCCGTGGTTTGGAATCTCAAATCCGATATCGTCGTGAAGTTCCTTGTAAATATTTACAAGTGACGGCGGTATGTCCGTCCCCACAGGAACCGAAAACGAAAGCCCCTGCGCCTGATTCGGCTCGTGGTAGGGATCCTGTCCAAGGATCACAACCTTCACATCCGACAGCGGAGTCAGATGAAGCGCATTAAATATATCGTCGGCAGGCGGATAGACCACGGAACTCTCGTACTCTTTCTTCACAAACATATAAAGTTTTTTGTAGTAGTCCTTCCTGAACTCATCCCCGAGGACTTCCTTCCAGTCATTTGCGATCATTCCCATTTTCTTTCCTCCTGCTTAAGTCAATTTCTTAAACGCATTCTTCATTTACAGCCTGACAAACTCCGACCTGAACTACATTCTGACCGAAACTCCCTTATCTCTTAAGTAACTCTTTAACTCCATGATCTCGAGCTCTTTATAATGAAACAGTGATGCCGCCAGCACTGC
>CAJOQF010000089.1 GCA_905236295.1 uncultured Eubacterium sp.
AGAGGCTTTGGCGGATTGAAGGGCTTTGTAAACGGAGTTCTAAGGAATCTGGTAAGGAATGAGGATGAGATAAAAATTCCGGAAGCTACTTCTAGTGAGGGGATCAGCATAAAGTATTCCGTTCCGGTTTGGATAGTTGAGGATCTGCTTTCAAGATTCGGACAGGAAAAAGCCGAGGAAATCTGTGGATCTTTCCTTGAAAAAAAGGATATGTGTATCAGAGTTAATCATAAAAAGATATCCGATGATGAACTGGTATCGATGCTTGAAAAAAACGGTTACTCAATTCATAGGATAGAAGATACAACCTCCGGATTCAGACTTGAGGGCAGTGTCAGTCCCGAAGATATGGACGAATTCAAAAAGGGATTTTTCTACATTCAGGATGAGGCGGCGATGAAAGCCGTGACACAGCTTGCACCGGACAAGGGGGCAAGACTCATTGATATGTGTGCGGCGCCGGGAGGTAAGGCTTTGCAGGCGGCGGAACTTGTGAGGGAAGTCGTAGCCTGTGATGTCTCAGATGACAAAGTGAAGCTTATACGCGAGAATATCGACAGGATCGGATCCGACAATGTCGTTGCACAGGTGGCTGATGCCACTGAGTATATTTCGGATTTTAAAGAGGGATTTGATGCGGTTGTTGCCGACCTGCCGTGTTCGGGAATCGGTGTAATTGGCAAAAAGCCCGACATTAAATACAATACGACAAAAGAGGATGTCATCGCTCTTGCAAAGCTTCAAAGACAGATGCTTGAGAATGCCTTCAGATATGCAAAGCATGGCGGAAAGATCATCTTCTCGACATGCACTATCATGAAAGAGGAAAATGAGGACAACACCCTGTGGTTCCTAAAGGAGCATGAGGAGTTATCCCTTGAAAGCGAGAGGCTTACGCTGCCGGGAGTCTCTGACGGCGCATATGCGGCAGTTTTCTTAAAGAAATAATGAAAGATATCAGATCGCTTGAACTCGATGAACTGAATAAAGAACTTGAAGCCTATAATGTCAAAAAGTTTGTTGCAAAGCAGGTTTATGACTGGATTCACAAAAAATGCGCCGGCTCATTTGATGAGATGACAAACATCTCAAAGGAACTAAGGAATGCGCTGAAAGAAAACTTTGAGATAGCTCTTCCGACGATCCTGACATTAAAAAAATCAAAGGATGGCACGAAGAAGTATCTATTTGAGCTTTCGGACGGCAGAACGATTGAGAGTGTACTTATGAAGTACAAGTACGGCTACAGCGTGTGCATTTCATCGCAGGTGGGGTGCAGGATGGGCTGTGCCTTCTGCGCTACGGCAATAGGAGGACTCGAGAGGAACCTGAGCGCCGGGGAAATGCTGTCCCAGGTATATGCCATCGAAAAAGAGGTGGGCGAGCGCATATCTCATGTGGTTGTGATGGGTATGGGAGAACCGCTCGACAACTACGACAATCTCTTAAAGTTCATCAGAATGATAAGCAGTGAGGAAGGCTTAAACCTAAGCCAGAGGGCGATCACGGTTTCGACCTGCGGCATTGTTCCGAAGATGGCTGAACTAGCCAAAGAAAAACTGCAGATCACACTGGCTGTCTCGCTTCACGCGACCACGCAGGAGGAGAGAGCAAAGCTGATGCCGGTTGCAAAGAGTTTTAATATCTACGAGCTTCTTGAGGCGTGCAAAAGATACTTTGATATTACGGGGAGGAGAGTATCTTTTGAGTATAGTCTTATAAAGGGGAAGAATGACTCGATAGAGCATGCCGAGCGTCTTGCAGATCTTATAAAGGACATGAAAGCCCATATTAATCTTATACCGGTAAACCCGGTTGTCGAGACAGGATTTTCGAGCCCCGACGCCAAGGCGGCAATGCGCTTTAAAAATAAACTTGAAAAATATGGGATAAATGTTACTATTAGAAGGGAAATGGGTCAGGATATCGATGCGTCTTGCGGACAGCTGAGGATGTCCTATGGAGGAAAATATGAAAACAAGCGGTAAGACGGACATTGGAAAGAACCGCGACATGAATCAGGATTTTATGTTTATGTCGGACACGTCTGTTGGGAATCTTCCCAATCTTTATATTCTTGCAGACGGAATGGGCGGTCACAATGCCGGAGAGTACGCTTCACAAAAAAGTGTTGAAGTCATAGTAGAAGAAATAATAAAAAGTAAAGACAAAGAACCCTCAAAACTGCTGAATGAGGCTATAGAAAAAGCCAATCTGCGTATTTTTGAGGATGCGATAAGCGACAACGAAAAGTCCGGTATGGGTACGACGATAGTGGCAGTTACCTTTATCGGAGACACTGCGTATGTCGCAAATGTAGGTGATTCAAGACTTTATATAGTGACGGACGGACTCAACCAGGTTACGACTGATCACTCACTCGTGGAGGAGATGGTCAGAAAGGGACAGCTTTCCAGGGACAAGACTTTTGGCCATCCGGACAAAAATATAATTACAAGAGCGGTCGGCGTTACGGAAAGTGTGACAGCCGATATATTTGAACAGAGCGTAAATCCGGGAGATAAGATCCTTATGTGCTCTGACGGACTTACCGATATGGTGAGTGAAGATGATATTTACAGTATCATCTCCAAAAATGATGATATGGATAGATGCGTGGATGAACTTATTGCAACAGCCAATGCAAACGGCGGTAAGGACAATGTCACGATAATAATAATTGAAGTTTAATGCTTGATAAATTGAGGTGTATATAATGTTGACTCAGGGAACTTACCTTGCAGACAGATATGAAATTCTTAGTAAGATCGGTGCCGGCGGCATGTCGGATGTATATAAAGCAAAAGATCATGTTCTCGGAAGATTTGTAGCGATAAAGGTGCTAAAGACAGAGTTTTCCGAGGATGTAAATTTTGTTACAAAATTCAGGACTGAAGCACAGTCCGCAGCAGGCTTGGAGCATCCTAACATCGTAAATATCTATGATGTCGGAAGCGACAACAGCATCCACTACATTGTAATGGAAAATGTAGAGGGAGTTACTCTTAAGACCTACATTGAAAAGAAGGGACAGCTTGGTTACAAGGAGGCACTCTCCATAGCTATCCAGGTTGGACGTGGAATAGAGGCAGCCCACAAAAAGAACATAGTTCACAGGGACATCAAGCCTCAGAATATTATGATCTCGACAGACGGAAAGGTTAAGGTTACGGACTTTGGTATCGCCAGGGCCGCATCTGCAAACACCATCAATTCCGATGTTATGGGATCTGTGCATTACTCTTCTCCGGAACAGACAAGAAACGGATTTGTAGATGGAAAGAGCGATATCTATTCCCTTGGAATAGTTATGTACGAAATGGTTACGGGACGTGTTCCGTTCGACGGTGAATCAACAGTAGCGATAGCTATACAGCATCTCCAGGAGGAGATCGCCAGTCCGAGGGAGTACGCGCCGGATCTTCCGATAAGTCTGGAAAAGATCATCTTAAAGTGTACGCAGAAATCACCGGACAGAAGATACGACAATATGACGGATCTTTTAGCTGACTTGAAGAAAGCACTCACATCACCGGATGAGGATTTTGTTATAATGACTCCTCCTGCCGGCGACAAGACAAGAGTTGTCTCTGAGGATGACATGCACAAGATAGATGAGACAGCAAAGAAAAAGATGCCGGACAAGATAGAGGAAGTTCAGGATGAGGATGAAGAGGAATCCGAAGGCATACTAAATCCAAAGATGGAGAAGGCCATAACCATTCTGGGAATTGTTGCGGCAGTTGTCATAGTAATAGTAGTTGTGCTTCTGGTGCTCAGTTTCCTTGGAGTGTTGAAGTTCAATAAGAAGACCGAGACTGATGTGAGCTCTTCAACTGAGGAGGTTGCAGCGGTTGAGATGATAGATCTCACCAACATGACTTATGATGAGGCAGAGAAAGCCCTCGAGGAGCTTGGACTTGAGATACTAAACGGCGGTTATTCAGCATCGGATGATGTCGAGAAGGATCATATCTGCTATCAGAGTGAGGAGAGCGGAGATATGGTTGCTCCGGGAACCGAGATCACGGTCAAGCTCTCAAGCGGTCCGGGTGGTATTGATTGCCCGAGCGTTGTCGGCAAGGAGGAGTCCGAAGCTATCAACGCACTCCAGCAGGCGGGGCTCAAATATGAGAGATCTTACGAGTCGAGCGATACTGTTGAATCCGGATATGTTATCTCGCAGACTCCTGAAGCGGGCGAATCTGTCAGCGAGGGAGATACGGTAACGATCGTTATCAGCCAGGGAAAAGAGGCTGTTAAGGTTCCGGATCTCAGCGGATACTCTGAGTCCGAGGCAAAGAAAGCGCTTGAGGACAAGGGACTCACAGTCGGAAGTGTCAAGAGCGCATATTCAGACAGCGTGGAAGAGGGCAAGGTAATCAGTCAGACTGTCGATGCGGACAAGTACGTTGAAGCCGGCACAAAGGTCGGATTTACCATAAGCAAGGGACCGGAGAGTTCCACATACAAATTCTCAACGAGAATAACGGCGCCGAGCAATGATTCTGTCGTTTCCGCAACTATTCAGCTTACGGACAGCTCAGGTAATCTGATAGATCAGTGGACAGACGTTGATATTTCGCAGTTTGGCGGAAAGGGATACCAGATTTCGGTTACCGGAATAGAGGACAGCTCCGGAACAGTGTATATCGAGTGGGAGCTCGAGGACGGAAGTGTGAGCACGCAGGAGCAGGATGTTACGTTTGAGAAAGAATAGTGAAGGGTAAAATAGTAAAAGGGATTGCCGGCTTCTACTACGTCGATGTAGGTGAAGCCGGCATCTATGAGTGTAAGGCAAAAGGAATTTTCAGAAAACAGAATATCAAGCCTCTTGTCGGGGATGATGTTGAAATATCCATAACCGATGAGAATGACCACGAGGGAAATATCGACGAGATCCTAAAGCGGGAGAATACTCTGTTGCGACCTGCGGTTGCAAATGTGGATCAGGTACTGATCGTTTTTGCGATAAAGGATCCGGATGTCAATTACCATCTTCTAAACAGATATCTCGTCTGGATGGAGGACAAGGATATTCCTATAAATATCTGTTTCAATAAGTGTGAACTGGCTTCCGATGAGGAGATCAGAGCAGCCGAAGAAGCATTTAAAAACACCGGCTACAATATCATGTTTGCCAGCGTAAAAAATGATACCGGACTGGAGGAAGTGCGGGCTGTCCTAAAGGACAGGACAACTGCTCTTTCAGGTCCATCAGGTGTCGGCAAGTCATCCATTATAAACGCTGCAGCCGGAAAAAACCTCATGGAGACCGGCGAGATCAGTAAAAAGATTTCCAGGGGAAAACATACCACCAGACATTCAGAACTGTTCAAGGTAGGGGAGGATACCTACGTTTTCGACACTCCGGGATTTTCATCAATGGAGCTTACAAAGGTTGAAAAAGAAGAACTCTATCTTTTGTTTCCTGAGATGGCAAAGTATGAAAACGAGTGCAGATTTACCGGATGTTCGCATATCAGCGAGCCGGATTGTGCTATAAAAGAGGCGTGTGAAAGAGGAGAGATATCCGATGTCAGATATGAGGATTACAAACTCTTTTACGAGGAATTAAAAAACGAAAAGAAATATTAAAAGAGGAAGAATATGAATTGTTTATCACCATCAATTCTCTCGGCAGATTTTGCTAATCTCGGAGAGCAGATTAAATTAATTGACGAAGCAGGAGCTCAGTATATACATATCGATGTAATGGACGGAATGTTTGTCCCGAGTATCTCATTCGGTATGCCGGTCATAAAAAAAATAAGACCGCTCACAGACAAGATTTTCGACGTGCATCTGATGATCGAAGATCCTGACAGATACATCAAGGATTTTGTGGATGTCGGAGCTGATATAATCACCGTTCATGCGGAGAGTTGCAGACATCTCGACCGCACCATTGAGCTTATACATGAGTATGACAAGATTGCGGGAGTCGCCATCAATCCGGCTACACCGCTCTCACAGATTGAGTACGTTCTCGAGAAGATGGATATGCTTCTCATCATGAGCGTAAATCCGGGATTCGGAGGACAGAAGTACATTCCGTACTGCACTGAGAAGATCCGCAGGGCATACAAGATGATAAAAGATAACGGATACAAGACGGATATTGAAGTTGACGGAGGCGTAAACAAGGATAATCTCGCTGAAATACTTGATGCGGGCGCCAATATAATCGTAGCCGGATCCGCGGTATTTAACGGAGACATTGTTAACAACGTTCAGACGATGCTTGACATTATGCATCGATAGGGTATATGACGGATAAGATTTGTTTGGTTGTCGGTGGAGTCTGTGAAGACGGATTCGTAAAAGAATATATAAAAAAAGAGAGTTTCGATAGCATAATTGCAGTGGATTCGGGGCTCGATTTTTTTGTTGGAAAAAAAATGTTGCCGGATATAGCACTCGGTGATTTCGATTCGGTGTCCGAAAAGGGAAAAGATCTGCTTGAGATGATAGATGAAGTGATCTTCTATGAGAACAAGACGGATTTTACCGATACCGAGGCTGCCATATTAAAGGCAATTGATATGGAGGCAAAGTCTATCCATATTCTTGCGGGAACAGGTGGAAGACTGGATCAGTTTCTGGGAATACTTCAGTCTATGGCACTCTGTCTTGAAAAAAATGTGGAGTGTATCATGGTGGATTCAAAGAACAGGATACGCCTGATCGATTCAGATTTTGAGATAAAGAAAAGTGATCAGTTTGGAAAATATATCTCGTTTGTACCTTTTGCAGGGGATGTGTCGGGAGCTGATCTTAAAGGCTTTAAATATGACGTCACAGATTACACGTTCCATTCTATCGGAGATGACGGAACCAGCAACGAGATAGAAGAAGAAACCGCAAAGATATCATTTGGCGGCGGGATCCTGATCGTCATAGAATCGAAGGACTGACATGCGCTATCAGCAGTTTCCTGTATGGACATGCTTAAGATATCCTCTTGCAATGTCGGCGAGAGAGTATACAGTCTCTATAGGAGTGGGAGGCCTGTCTGTCATTTTGTAGCGTGGGAAAAACCGGGTGACGTGGAGCGGTATGTCACAGCTGTTGTACTCGGACAGATCCCTCAGATATTCCGCGATGGAAGTGATCTCGGCAGGAGAGTCATTGATGCCCGGAATGATAAGCGTTGTGATCTCAATATGACAGTATTTTACGGCATGTTCAATAAAGTCCAGGACCATTATTTTATCGCCTTTTAGTGTGTTGCGATAGAAATCGTCGGAGAAGGACTTGAGATCGATATTCATTGCATCAATGTATGGGAGCAATTCATCCAAAACCTCTCTCGATGCACATCCGTTGGTGACAAGCACGTTTTTCATTCCGAGATCACGGACTTTTCTTGCAGTTGCAAGTACAAACTCATAGCCTATGAGAGGTTCGTTGTATGTGTAAGCTACGCCTATATTGCCCTTTGGGATCATTGATTTTGCAAGGATGGCAAGCTCATCAGGCGTGATGTTTTCGGCATTTCTGTGTACGAGTTCTACATTGTCAGAATATGAAATATCGCTGTTTTGACAAAAAGGACAACGCAAATTACACCCGTAACTTCCTACTGAAAGAATCTGTGAGCCCGGGTGAAAATGCTTCAAAGGCTTTTTCTCGATAGGATCTAGGGATATTGACGAGATGCGGCCATAGTTTTCCGGAACCACTTTTCCGTACAGACATGTGCGCGCCAGACAGAATCCGACTTCGCCTTCTTTAATTTCACAATTTCTAAAACAAACATTACATCTAGCCATTAGTTATACCTTGACATACAATATTATTTAATATCATAATTATAAATGAACAGATATTATATTGCAAGGAGGAGCGGCCGTGTCAATAGTCTTGGGAATAATGGTTCCGCACCCGCCGATCATAATGAGTGAGGTCGGTGGAGGCGAGGAAAAAAAGATTCAAAAAACAATAGATTCGTACAGACAGGCGGCAGAGGCGGTCGCGGATTTTTCGCCCGATACAATAGTTATCTCGAGTCCGCATACCACAATGTACGCGGACTATTTTCATATATCGCCCGGCGGTGAGGCGAGCGGAGACATGTCAGCATTTCGTGCAGGCAATGTAAAGTTTAAGATTAATTATGACAAGGAGTTTGTAGATAAGCTCTGTCTGAAAGCGGATGCGGCTTACTTTCCGGCAGGCACAATGGGAGAGCGCGAAAAGAGACTCGATCACGGCGTTATGATACCGCTGTATTTTCTTAGACAGACGATGGATCTGTCGGATGTGAATTTTGTGAGAGTCGGGCTTTCGGGGATGCCTTACAAGGATCATTACCGTCTGGGAATGATGATAAGGGATGTCTCGAACGAGCTTGGCAGGAGGACTGTTTTTATTGCGAGCGGAGACCTCTCTCACAAACTGAAGGATCACGGTCCGTACGGATTCGTAAAAGAGGGTCCGGTCTATGATGAGAGGATCATGGACGTTATGGGCAGGGGAGCGTTCAAAGAACTGTTTGACTTCGATGAAAAATTCTGTGATAAGGCTGCGGAGTGCGGTCATCGCTCATTTATAATCATGGCGGGAGCTTTTGACGGAACTGATGTCGACGCTAAAGCCCTGTCACATGAGGGAACGTTTGGGGTAGGATACGGCGTATGTACATTTACTCCCTTGGGCGTGGAGTCAAAAAGAGAGTTTTTGGACATATTAAATGGGGAGAGATTGAAAGTGATCAAAGAGCAGAGAAAAAACGAGGATCTCTGGGTAAGGATAGCCAGAACCTCGCTCGAGACATACATTCGAAAGAGAGAGAGGATTGACGGAAGAGAGGCCTTTGAAAGATTTGTGACGGACTACGGCACAGCAAAGGGGGAGGAAAAATACGGACAACTTGAGTCGGAGCTTTTGCAAAAAGAAGCCGGAGCCTTTGTATCTCTTCACAAGGACGGAATGCTTCGCGGATGCATAGGCACATTTCTTCCGACGCAGGACTGTGTGGCGGACGAACTCTGTCGCAATGCGATATGTGCAGCCACCGAAGATCCGAGATTTTCCCCTGTGCGTGCGGATGAACTTGACTTTATCGAGTACAGCGTTGACGTGCTCGGAACACCGGAAGATATACCTGACAGCTCATATCTCGATCCCAAGCGGTATGGGGTTATAGTCCGAAGCGGGATGAAACGCGGGCTTCTTTTGCCGGATCTTGAGGGAGTCGATACGGTCGAAGAGCAGATTGATATCGCAAAGAGAAAGGCCGGGATAGGGCGGTTTGAGGCTGAGAGCTTACAGCGTTTTGAGGTGGTACGGCACCTATAAGTGGCTCAAAACTCAAGGCTCGCCCAAGCAGTAGAGTTATTTTCAAATACTCGACCGGCGGTACCCTGCGACAAGATTTTGTTCGCAAAACGCTTTATGCGTTGTTGCGAATCAAAACTGTCGCAATCCCCCGGTCTCGGAGTGTTATGGAAACGAACATATATCGGATTTGGCTTACACTCGGGGGTTGTCGTTACCAAAAAGCTGACGCATGCCCCGGTTTCGGAGTGTTATGGAAACGAACGTATATCGCATTCTGCTTGCACTCGGAGTTTATCGCTGCAAAAGAGCAGCGGCAACTCTTTCCCACACCTCGGCGTTGCCGGTAAAGTCCGAGGCGTGTATTTGCCAAGTGTCACTAAGCAAAACATCGGCAGGAACGAAGAGCAAAATCCATTGCCTACGAAGACTTGGGATGGGAGGTGAGAGTCCGTGCTCGTGGACGAACACCTCGCCGGGCCTAGTCGAAGTTGGGAATGAGTTTGCCGGAGAGGGCCGGTTTTGCGAGTGACAGCTGGCAAATGCATGGCGAGTTTGCCGGAGAGAGCCGGTTTTGCGAGTGACAGCCGGTAAATATACGGCGAGTTTTATGAATGATGAAAAGGAGAAATATGAAGAAAAATACCACGCTTAGAACCCTGCACTACTTTTGGCAGGTGACAAAGATCCAGCCGTGGATGTTTATGCTGAATATCATTTCAACGCTGGGGTATGTGGCATTGCTTACTTATGCAAACAGCTATTATGTAGGAAAGATAGTCGATATACTCACAGAGGGCGGTATAACAAAAGATAATGTATTTAAGATATTTGGACCATATATAATAGCGCTTGTGATCGTTAATGCGGTCGGACAGTTGTGTTCCAAGCTTCAGGATTACACCTGTTGGAAGATGGAGATAAAGGCAAACTATCATCTGGCAAGGCATTGTTTTGACACGCTTTCCAACCAGTCTATGACCTTCCACACAAACAGATTCGGCGGATCGCTGGTGTCACAGACATCAAAGTTCATGAATGCTTATTCATCTCTGATGGAATTGTGGACTTACTCGCTGATGCCGCTTGTATTCTCTGTTGTACTTATAATTGTTATGCTGATAAAGCCGGTTCCGCTTTACGTCGCAGTTTTGGTGATCATGCTGTTTGTCTATACATTTGTCGCGTATGTGATGTATAAGAGGGCGCTGAAACTGAACGCCAAGGCGGCGGCGGCTCAAAACGAGCTCTCCGGCGAGCTTTCGG
>CAJOQF010000090.1 GCA_905236295.1 uncultured Eubacterium sp.
GAGAAGAAGCGAAGCGTATTCGAGCTGAGCTCTGTACAAAAAAGAGAGCAAGTAGCACGAAAGTGCGGATTGCGAGTGGGCGAAGGATTGCGAGAGTGCAAAGTGCGGAGCAATCCGTGTATCGCTCACATAGTAAATCATTCGAGCCAAGGCTCTGTAAAAAATTACTAAAAGCCACGAGCAAGCAGCGCGATAGCGCGGACTGCTCACAACCTATTCTTTAAGGGAGAACTCAAATGTTAGAACGTATTAAAGCTTTCTGGGAAAGGATTAAGGAATTCTGGAAAAAGCTTACAGTCAGACAAAAAACTCTTATAATCAGTTTATTGGCGGTAGTCGTTGTGGCTCTCGTCATTTTGGGCGTTGCCTCATCTCAGGAGGAGCTCGTAACTCTTACCACCGCCGAGAGCACAAAGCAGTCCAGTGAGATAAAGACGATACTTGACGACAACGCTATCGAATACGAACTTTCGACCGATGGTCTGACATATTCTATCCATGAAGAGGATATGGCAAATGCGCAGATCCTTCTCGGCTCTGCCAGCATTCCTACAGAAGGCTATGGGATTAATGATGTTTTTGACGGCAGCTTTTCTACCACTGAGTCAGATAAGGCAAAGAAATATCAGCTTTATCTCGAAGAGAAGATGGCTGATCAGCTTGAGACTCAGGAAAATGTAAAATCTGCGACTGTCACATTGTCAATTCCTACAGATGATGGTACACTTATAGCTGACGAACAGGATACTTACGCCAGTGTCTTTTTAGAGCTTGACGGCGAGATGAGTGAAGAGCAGGCTCAGGGGCTGGCAAATTGGATTTCCACCGCTGTCGGCAATGACAAATCGGACAGCGTGCTTATTATGGACAGCGCAGGAAATGTTCTCTATTCCGGAGGCGATACCACTACGGCTGTCGGTACTGCAAGCACTCAGCTTTCATACAGACAGAAGCTTGAGAACATGAAGAAGTCTGAGGTTTCAAGTGTTGTTCTCGGAACTGATGTATATGACAATGTAAACGTTGGACTCAACTTAAATATAAGTTTTGATCAGACCGATTACACCAATCATCACTATTATGTTGATGAAGGTCAGTCACAGGGATACCTGGACAGTCGAAGCGAGTACAATGCAGAGACTACAAACGGTGACGGCGGCATTCCGGGCACGGATTCAAATGACGATACCGGATATATGATCCAGGACAACGAGTATACCAACTCGACCATTTCCGATGTTTCGGAGAAGTATTTGCCGAGTGAGGAAATCACCCAGACACAGGGGGGAGTCGGAGAGATCAACTACGATTCTTCTTCGGTATCAGTTGTTGCCACCACCTATCATATATATGATGAGGATACGTTGAAGGAAGACGGCACACTTGATGACATTACGTTTGATCAGTTTGTCGCTCAAAACAGCGAGAGAGTTAAACTTGAGGTTGATCCGGAGCTTGTTACATCCGTTTCAAAAGCTACAGGTTTTACAGAAGAAAACATTACGATAATGGCGTATGAGGTTCCGTTCTTTAAGTACTCAGACAGCGGAAGAACTCTTACAGATTATCTTGAGATCATACTTGCAGTTGCAATTTTTGCTCTCCTTGGACTTGTCGTTTTCAGAACAACAAGAAAGCGCAAGGAGGAGGAGCCGGAACCGGAGATTTCTGTTGAGACTCTCCTTGAGACTACCAAGGAGATTGAAGATGAGGCTATCGCCGATATTGACTATGCCGAAAAATCCGAAGTCAGACTTGCGATTGAAAAATTCGTTGATGAAAACCCAGAGGCTGTTGCGACCCTTCTTCGCAACTGGCTTGATGAAGAATGGGGAGACTAAATGGCTGATGATAGTTTAAATGGTGTTCAAAAAGCCGCGATACTTCTTATAACACTGGGACCTGAGAAGTCGGCTATGATATTTAAACACCTCAAGGATGAGGAAATTGAAGAACTGACGCTTGAGATTGCCAATACCAGAAGTATATCTTCCGAGCTTAAAGAGCAGGTTTTGGATGAGTTTTATCAGGTCTGCCTTGCTCAGCAGTACATTGCGGAGGGTGGTATCGGCTACGCAAGAGAGCTTTTGGAGACTGCTCTCGGAAGCGAGAGGGCTCAGGCAGTCATCTCCAAACTTACTGCTTCGTTGCAGGTTCGTCCTTTTGAGTTTATTCGAAAGACAGAGCCAAGTCAGGTTTTGAGCTTCATTCAGGACGAGCATCCGCAGACCATTGCGATGATCTTGTCTTATCTCACAGCAGCACAGGCAGCCATGATCATCGGTGCATTGCCACCCGAGAAGCAGGCGGACGTTGCGAAACGTATCGCTATGATGGATCGTACATCTCCGGATGTAGTACAGGAGGTGGAGAGCGTATTGGAGAGAAAGCTTTCATCACTCCTAAACCAGGATTACACAATCGTCGGCGGTGTCGACGCTATCGTAGAAATATTGAACTCTGTAGACCGTGGAACAGAAAAGCATATCATGGAGGCTTTGGAGATCGAAGAGCCGGAGTTGGCGGACGATATCCGAAAGAAGATGTTCGTATTCGAGGATATTCTTCTTCTCGACGACCGTGCTATTCAGCGTGTGCTCAGAGATGTTGAGAACTCCGATCTTTGTATAGCACTTAAGGGTGCGAACGAGGAGGTTCAGAATGTTATTTTCAAGAACCTTTCAAAACGTCTGGCGTCTATGATCAAGGAGGATATGGAGTTTATGGGCCCTGTGCGTATGAAAGACGTGGAGGAAGCCCAGCAGAAGATCGTCGGTGTCATCCGAAAGTTAGAGGACTCTGCGGAGATCGTTATTTCAAGAGGTGGAGGAGACGAGATAATTGTCTAATAATAATCCTAAGAATGGCGCGCGTGTCATTGATTCCAATGATCGCGTTCGTCAGGTTATGGAACAATTATACAGAGAAAACAAACTGGCTGGTGGAGCCTCTCCGGGCGAATTCGTGGAGGGGCTCTTTGACAACGCTCCGCGAATCGATCCTCCCGAGCCGGAGATCGATATGGAGGCTGTAAAAGCTGAGGCCGAAGAGCTTCTTGCTGCTGCTAACCTCAAATCAAAGCAGATAGAGGAAGATGCTTATACCTTGGCTGAGCAGATAAAGGAGCAGGCAAGGGCAGAGGGAGAACAGGCAGGTTACGCTGCCGGCATGGAGCAGGCAAATGCGGTTCTTGCTCGGGAGAGAGCTGCTCTCGAAGAGGAGCGCGCCAAGATGCAGGCAACATATGAACAGGAATATGCTGACATGGAGCCCAAACTTTTGAAAACTCTTATGGAAGTTGTTGAGGATGTTTTCCATATGGAATTTTCTCACAGACCCGAGGCTATTCTTGCAAGCATAAACGGCGTGATCTCAAACGAGGAAGGCGCAAAATCCTTTAATATCAAGACTAATAAACTAAACTACGCCTACCTTTCTCCGAGGAAATCGCAGATAGAGGAGCTTGTGGGTAGCAACTGTTCTATTGAATTTTCGATAGACGAGGGGTTAAATGACAGTCAGTGTCTGATTGAGACGGATATAGGCATTTTTGATTGTAGCCTGGATCTTCAGCTCAACAATCTGTTTGAACAGCTTCGCAAATTATGCTGATTAAAAATCATGGACTTTGATAAAACAAAATACTATGAATTAACCGAAAAAAAATACTATAAAAGCTACGGCAAGGTTGCAAAGATCGTAGGACTGACCATAGAATCTATAGGTCCTGCGGCAAAATTGAATGACCTTTGCAAGATTACTTTGGATCCCAATAATCCTGACGAGTTTGTAATGGCTGAGGTGGTAGGATTCAGGGATAACCGTGTTCTTTTGATGCCCTATGAGAGCGTTGAGGGGATCGGACCGGGATGTGTTGTCGAGAGTACCGGACACACCTTGGAGGTTCCGGTCGGCGAAGAAGTGCTTGGTCACACGCTGGATGGTCTGGGGCGTCCGACAGACGGAGCTGAGTTTGATTTTAAAGAGTTTTATCCGGTAGAGGCTTTGCCACCCGATCCTATGGAGCGTGTTATTATAAACGAGGTGTTGCCTCTCGGAGTGAAGGCTGTTGACGGTCTTCTGACTCTCGGAAAA
>CAJOQF010000091.1 GCA_905236295.1 uncultured Eubacterium sp.
ATAGATCAACCTGAAATCTTTTTCGGCGAAGGATGTTGAATAATAATGTTCAATTGGAATTTCTTTGTTTTTGGCAATACTGATCTCAGAGAGTACATCTTCTATGAAATCCTCGTTTTCATCAAACCCTTCCATAAAACCGGGCTTTGTTTTGCGGATCTCTTTTATAATGCCTCTTATTAAACCATACTTGGATTCTCCCTCAAGAATACTTTCCTTTGAATACCCGTATGCATTTGCAAGTATTCTGAAAAACAGGGCATGAAATGTAGAAAACGTGACTTTGGTGTAGGTGTCATCAACCAGACCAAGATAACGGTTTTTCATCTGCACGGCCGCAGCTTTGGTGAAGGTGACGACCAAAATCTCGGCTTCCTTAACCCCCGCATCTCTGACAAGCCATTTGACGCGGTTGGTAACCGTAAAAGTCTTTCCTGAACCGGGACCTGCTATTACAAAACAGGTCCCGTCCTTAAATGTTGCAGCTTTTCTTTGTGATTCGTTTAAGCTATCCTTCAAGTTTTTGAATACCTCTGCGGATTCGTGCAAGGCTCTCCTCTTTGCCGAGCACTTCCATAAGCTCGGTGGCACCGCCCGGCGTTGTCTGCTTACCTGAGACAGCGGTTCTGATCGGCCACATTACATATCCGTTCTTTACGCCCGTATCAGCGACATACTTCGATAAGAGCTCATACAAAGCGTCGTTTGAGTAATCCTCCTGCTCCTCCAAAAGCGGAAGTACGTCATTTAAGACTTTAAGTGAAGTCTCTGCGTTTGTTTTCATCTTCTTGTGGGTGTACATAGCTATGTCGTAATCAGGCAATTCCTCAAAGAAATCGATGTGATCCGCGATGTCCGGGAAAACCTCGATGCGGGTCTTTACCATCTCAGCGATATGTCTGAGATCAAGATCCTTGTGGATAACTTCTTTGATATAAGGAAGAGCTCTGTCGTAGAACACATCAAAATCCATAGCTTTGATATACTCGCCGTTCATCCACTTGAGCTTCACCATATCAAACACAGCCGGAGACTTGTTGATATGACGGTAATCAAACTTTTTGATAAGCTCGTCGAGGGACATTATCTCCTCATTGTCCTCCGGACTCCATCCGAGCAGAGCGACAAAGTTTACTATAGCTTCATTTACAAATCCCTGCTCAATAAGATCCTCATATGAAGAGTGTCCACTCCTCTTTGAAAGCTTCTGGTGCTCCTCGTTTGTGATAAGAGGACAATGCACATACACAGGCACATCCCAGCCAAATGCCTCGTAGAGAAGGTTGTATTTCGGTGATGACGAAAGGTACTCATTACCTCTGACAACGTGTGTGATGCCCATGAGGTGGTCATCTATGACATTGGCAAAGTTGTATGTAGGATATCCATCCGACTTGATAAGTATCATATCATCAAGTTCAGCGTTGTCGACGGAAATATCCCCGTAGATCTCGTCGTGGAATGTTGTTCTTCCGCTTCTGTCGATGTTCTGTCTGATAACATAAGGCTTTCCGGCCTTTAAATTCGCATCGATCTCCTCTTTGGAAAGTGAAAGGCAATGCTTGTCGTACATAGATATCTCTTTGCCCGCAACAGTTTCCTTGAGAGTTTCAAGTCTCTCCTTATCGCAGAAGCAATAGTATGCCTTGCCCATATCTATAAGCTTCTTGGCATACTCAAGATAGATACCCTTGTTCTGTCTTTCACTCTGTACATAAGGACCTACTCCGCCGTCCTTGTCGGGACCCTCATCATAGGTAAGCCCGGTCTTTTCCAGGGTGTTGTATATAATATCGATCGCGCCTTCAACAAATCTTTCCTGATCCGTATACTCGATACGAAGTATAAAATCTCCACCCTCATGTCTGGTTATAAGGTATGCATAGAGTGCTGTTCTAAGGTTTCCGACATGCATACGTCCTGTCGGAGAAGGTGCAAAACGTGTTCTGATCTTACTCATCAATAAACTCCTATCCTGTAATCTCTAATATTTTGTCAAATATACCGTGGGCAACCTCTTCCTTGCTCATCTTCGGAAGCTTGTCGCAGGTATCCTTTGTAATAAGCGTAACCACATTTGTGTCAGTGGCAAATCCCGCCCCCTCGACATTTAAGTTGTTGGCTACTATCATATCTATGTTCTTCTTTTCAAGCTTGGCCTTTGAGTTTTCAATGAGATTCTCGGTCTCCATCGAGAACCCGCAGAAAAACTGTCCGGGTTTCTTGTATTTTCCGACAGTCATAAGAATATCCTTTGTTCTCTCAAGGCTTAAGTTGGCAATCTCATCACTCTTTTTGATCTTGTGATTTGTGTAGGTGTTCGGTCTGTAATCCGCAACAGCGGCTGCCATAACAAAAATATCCGCATCATCAACGCGATCCGTCACAGCCTCATACATATCATTAGCCGATACAACATCAACCTTTTCTACCATCATAGGAGGATTGAGTGCACTTGGCGCAGTGATAAGCGTTACATCTGCCCCGCGCATCGAAGCGGCTCTTGCGATAGCAAAACCCATCTTGCCCGTCGAATGATTTGTGATGAATCTGACGGGATCTATCGCCTCCCTCGTTGCGCCCGAAGTGACAAGGACTTTCTTGCCCTTAAGATCTTTTTCAAAAGCGCACGAGTGAAGAATATATTCCAAAAGCACTTCCGGCTCCGGCATCTTTCCGGCTCCGGTATCTCCGCAGGCGAGATAACCGCTTGCGGGCTTGATTATCTTATATCCGAATTTATCGAGTTTGTAGAGGTTGTCCTGCAAAATAGGATCCTCATACATATTTGTGTTCATAGCAGGCGCTATGATCCTGTCC
>CAJOQF010000092.1 GCA_905236295.1 uncultured Eubacterium sp.
AAAATATTATAAACAAATGTAATTTCAAACATCATATATTTAAGCAAATTGCATGCCAGAATTAATACTCCGTGAAAAACAGCATTCCAAATGTCCCCGGACCGGAGTTTACCGCAACCGCCGGAGAAGCTTTCTGAATATAGATTTTCTCAAATGCAACCTTTTCCTCTGCCAGCTTTTTGACATACTCAAGTTCCTTTGAGGTCATCCCCACATACGTTATAAAAAGCATTCGTTTGTCAATTATACCCGGGGTGTTAAACACAGTAGATATATACTTTTTCCACGCGCCGGCTTTGGATCCGAAAAATATCTTTTTAATGGTCATCTTCCCTTTTTTTCCAACTACCATAGGGTGGAACAAAAATGCATCCGCGAGTCTGCCGATCCTGGTTTGTATCTGTTTTTGTCTAACGAGATATCGAAGCGAATCCACCACAAAACTGGTGTTGATATGAGATTTCATTTTCTCCATTCTCTTTACGATTTCATCAGGCATCATACCTTCTCTTGCAAGCCTCGCAGCCTCAATCGCCATAAGCCCCTGTCCGCTCGAGAGATGTCCCGAATCAATAACCTTGACATTCCCGAAATTTTCAGCTGCCTCCCTGGCTGCATAATATCCGCTTTGTTTTACACCTCCCGATATAGAGATATGAACAATATTATTGGCTGTATCAAGCTGATCCGCAAAAAAGCTTATATGCTCATCAACCGATGGCGAAACAGTTGCTGCCTCGGCATTGGGATTTTCTTCCATGTACTCGATCACACCTCTGGTATCAAGCTCAATGCCATCTTTAAACAGTCCCTCATCCGTGCGAACCATATGCGGTATCTGCGAAATATTATATTTGCGAAGCAGTTCTTTGGGAATGTCAGCCACACTCTCAGTGGTAATCTTTACAGTGGCTTTCTTTAAGTGCTCCCGGATCCAGGCCGTACTCTGCTCCTCAAGTGACTCAATCGTTCCCGTAACTGTAACGAGATCTTTTGGAAGGAGATGATAGACTGCATTTTCAAGTTCGTTTCCTGTGACAGGTTTGGTCAGATAACCGTCAAAGCCCTCCTTCTCATACAGTATTTCACTGTCACTTCCGGCATTTGCTGTCAGTGCGACGATCTTGGTATCACAGTTTAACCCACCCGTCTGATTTCTTATCGCATGCATACACTCGATACCGTCCATTCCCGGCATCATGTGATCCATAAGAATGACATGGTATTCCTTATTAAGGGTCATCTCCAGCGCTGCTTCACCCGAGAGTGCGGTATCTATGTCAATCTGCGTATCTCCGAGTAGCTTTGATACGACCATAATATTTGCTCTGGTATCATCCACGACCAGAATATGCGCATCCGGAGCAATAAACGATTGAACGTGTTTGTGATCTGCAGCGGCCTTATGCCTGTTTTCAACGTCGAGTTCCCCGACAGGTTCACTGTTTAACACCCTTTGAGGGATCTCGATCACAAAGGTCGAACCCTTGGTGTAGACACTGTTTACAGTGATCTTTCCTCCCATAAGATCCACAAACTGCTTAACTATCGAAAGCCCCAGCCCCGTGCCTTCAATATATTTATTCTTCTCCTCATCCACTCTCTTGTATGCGGTAAAAAGATACGGGAGACTCTCCTTTTTAATACCCATTCCGGTATCCGAAACTGCGTAGAAGATGCGCATGTTCTGATCATCCGTGCGCTCACAGGTGATTGAAAGACGCACCGTGCCTTCGCTTGTGTACTTTATGGCATTGTTTATGACATTGATAAGAACCTGCTTTATGCGAATCTCGTCTCCGTATAGTTCACTCGGGATATCCGGCGCGACATCCACATGAAACTTAAGGTTTTTTACCTTGGCTCTGATCCAAAGCATACCTACAATTTCCGAAAGCATGTCTCCCGGATGGTAAGCCGCATTGTTTAACTCCATCTGCCCCGACTCAAATTTTGACATATCAAGGATATCGTTTATAAGGCTTAGCAGCATCTTACTTGCCGACCCTATGGTCTGGGCATCCTCATTTATTTCGTCGGAAGCATTTTGTCTGAGTATCATCTCATTCAACCCGATAATGGTGTTTATCGGTGTCCTGATTTCATGACTCATATTTGAAAAGAAACGGTTTTGAGCCTTGTTCAGCTCCTCGACTTCTTTTGTCTTGGCATCGGAGATCTCCTTTTGACGTTTGAGGGTTCGAAGTTCAAACCCCACCATCATCGAGAGCATTCCACACACTATTATAAGTGATATATACGAATCCATGTACGCAAAGCCATCTGTGTGTATGGCGACAAGCTCCGGCTTAAAGTAAGCCAAAAGATAGCTTCCTGTAATCACCCCCGCAGCACATACGAAAAGAATGATCCTTGCTTTTCCCTCCACACCCATACTGATAAAGAGTATGCAAAAGACTATCCATATGGGCGCTCCTCCTTTTAGAGCTCCACCGGTAAAAAACACCATCGGAATCAGCACAAAGACAATAATAAATCCAAGCGCCACCGCAACTGCCTTTGTCTTTTTATATTTGACAGCAGCAAAAACCGTCACAAAGAAAAAGCCGATCCCCGCACCGATAACGATCAGATCGGTGATGTTTTCTCCGATTATCAGACCGGAAACCAGCATGACAAGCATTGCCAAAAGTCCGATAGTTGAGAGAAGGATAAAGGATCTCTCCTGTAAGGCCCTGTTATCATCTCTCATTATTTCAAGAAACTTTTTCACCATCTGTCACCGCCCTTCGGATCAAATTCAATGATCTCATCATCTTTCATCTGTAATCCAAACTCCTCATTGGTCGATTTGTTGAAACACTTCAATATTCCTTCTGAGACGATGGTGAGCTCCTTTAGCAACTCATCATGATATAATCTGATCTCATCTATGTCTCCGCCATCAGTGGCTGTCTCAAGATTTTTTGCCTTTTGAGCAAGATTAATTGCCCCTATAGTTTTAGATGTTCCCTTGATGGAGTGAATCAGAATCCTTTGACTCAAGCCTTTCCTCCGAAAGCAAAAATTTAGGAAGAACTCTTTTGAGAACCCGCTCCAACTCTATTGTCTCAATAGGTTTTGCCAAAAATGCATCAAAGCCCTCATTTATAAACATTTCTCTGGCTGTACTGACGGCGTTTGCAGTGAGAGCTACGATAGGAATCTCCTTCTTTGACTTCGAGAGCGCTCCTCTGATGCGCTTCATGGCTTCAACGCCGTCCATCTCCGGCATCATATGATCCATAAAAATAATATCAATATCATTTTGGGCGATAAACTCAACCGCCTCCCTGCCGGAGTCCGCAGTGTACACTTCCATCTTATATCCGGCAAAGATCTCTCTGGCAACGGTCCGGTTCATCGGCTCATCATCCACAACAAGAGCCCTTACTCCTCTCGCGTACAATCTCTTTGTAGAGGCTTCATCACCCAGTACAGAATCCAAAACATTCATAACGAGGAAACAGTAAAACGGTTTTCTCAACAGTCTGATATTTGATCCTTCGGGTCTCTTAAAAGAACTGTCACATACCACTTCAACCAATGCCTTCTTTGACAACCTGTCGAAATATGCCGGATCCTCCAAATATTCCTCTTTGCCGACAAAAATATGTGTAAACTCTGTGTTTCTTGAAAGTCTCTTAAATCCGGTGAGATTGTCCGCACGCTGCAATTGCAGCTTCAATCCCTGCGCAAGGTTTCGAACCATTGAATTGTAGAACTCACGCACATGTGGATTAGGATATTTTTCAAAATGGAAATAAGCTCCGAGGCTTAGTCTGTCCGGATTTTCCGGAATCATACATCCCTGCGGATCCACAACCTGTTGCGGAAGACTGACGCGCACGGTGGTTCCCTTTCCCACTTCACTTTCAACCGTCACAAATCCGTTAAGTTTTTTTGCAAAACCGTGCACGATCGAAAGACCGAGTCCAAGACCGTTTGACGATTTTATCCTTCCAAAATTTGCCTTATAAAATCCGTCAAATATGTTCTCTATCTCCTCTTCGCTCATACCGACTCCGGTATCTGTAACTTCTATTAAAAGATTGATTCCATAGTCACGTTTTTCGGAAGTAAGCTTTACATAAACTCCTCCCTCTTTTGTATATTTTAGCCCGTTGTCAATCAGATGTTTGAATATCTTTTTGATCATTGACACATCAGATCTCATGACTGCCGGGATGGTCGGAGCAACATCTATAACAAGTTCCTTATCTGCAAGTCTGTCGCGCGGAATAGCCGTCACAATATCCTGCAGAAGTGATGAGATCATATAGTCTTCGTTATTGACCGCAATGGTATTCATGTCAATCTCGGAGTTGTCGAGGATATCGCTTATCTGAGAGCCGACACGTTTTCCCGCCTCCGATACCGACTTTAAGTTTTTCTTTATCTCATCATTTTCTTCCATCTCAATACTCACGCCGGTTAGTCCTATTATGGCATTTATAGGCGTGCGTATCTCGTGTGATATGATCGTAAGAAAGTCATTTAATTTCTGAGTAGTGTCGGCCAGCGCCTCCTTTTCCTCCTCCGACTTGTCCATAATGCTTATCCATCTTTTTATGATACCTCTCGCAACATTGCAGACAGCAGTGATAACAACGATGTGCAGCATTATCCTTGTAATTACAAGGCCGTCGAACTTTTCACCCGCAATTAGCATTTGAATCAGGTCATAAGTCATTATAAGATAGTACGTTATCTGACACAGGGTTATAATCCTTGTCATTCCGGTGGAAATAAGCAGAAGAATGATAACTGCCATCAGAAGACCGACATCAAATGTACTCGTCCTGTGTGTTCCATAGAAGAACATTGTCGCCATCATAATGATGGAATATATCCATTTTCTTGCTACCTCATTCAGCGTCTGTCCTATATGAATTATCCACGTCAGCACAACAGCTGCGCCAATCAGCATAAGCGCCCATTTCTCCCACGAGAGATAGAGTGCCTCTGCTATAAGAATTATGGCGAAAATGGTGTAACATATGAGTATTGTAAGATGCGAAGTTCCAAAATAATCCTTCACCCTTTTATTCATCAAACATTCTCCTTAACATAGTTATATCACTATTTACAGAATTTCATAATTTCGCACATTAGATTATAGCAAAAACAAACACAAAAGCAAAGCGCAGGATAAAAATCCTGCGCTTTGCCTACAGTCTTACGTAGCGACTTAACGTCACTGCGACTTTTTTAAGATTCAAATTATTCTTTTCCGTAGATACCTATCGGATCACCTGTCTCCGGATCATACTCAGGACGCTTAACAAGGATAATAAGGATCGTTCCTACTACTGAAAGTATGAAGAAAATCCAATAAGCCTTTGAAAGAGCAGTCACACCTACGAGACCGATAATAACAAGTGCACATGAACGGATCGCTGTGTGAACAGGTGCGATAACTCGGTTTGCCTGAATGAAACCGAATCTACCGAAGCATGTACCGATAAGTGACGGTATAAGGTTTCCGATACCACCGATACCAAATCCTACAAATATTGTTGCAAGCCAAACCATCGGCATTGAATTTGTAAGGAAGATCATAAGCAAAAGCGCTACTAAATACCATACACCGTAGATAATACAAGCCTGCTTTGTTCCAAGCTTAAGATCGATAAGTCCCCAGATATAACTTCCTACAATACCGATAAGAGCCGCTGCTGTAAGCATTACGATCGCCAACTGCGGATCAACTCCTGCCATGGAAAGACGCGGAATAAAGTTTGATACAAGACCTATAGTTGTAAGCCAAAGGAATCCAAGACCAAAACCAATAAGCCATGTGTTTTTGTTTCCGAGGATAACCTTTGTTGTAAGCTTCTTAGCCTCAGCTTCCTGGCGCTCCTTCATCTGCTTTGCGAGCTCAAGATCGATAGGCTCGTTATCCGGTGTGGCACCAACTTCCTCCGGAGTGTTCTTTACCCAGAAGATTGAAAGGAAGCCTACAACGAAGCAGAAGATTGCAAGGAATACATAAGCGCTTGTCGGGTTGCCGATCGCACTGAATATAAGGATGATGGTTGCTGTACAGATCGGAAGACCCATTGTAGCCCATCCAAGTGCAAGTCCCTTCTTTTTCGGGAACCAGATATTCATGATGTTGTTCGGTACAACATTGAGCTGAATATTTCCACCTACAAACGAGTTGCAGATGATCATTGCACAGAAAAGCGGAAGGCTGTGTGTGAAAGCAAAGATAAGGCAGAAGATTCCACAGAGGAAGTTGCCTAAAACTGCCATGAATTTGCTTCCTTTTTTGGCAGCCATTACGCTGAAGATGATAGCTGCGATGATACCCAGCCATCCTGAAATACCTGTTACAGTGTTAGCAAGTCCTGATACCAATGCGATCGATGCATCTACATCTCCGCCTGCCCAATCAGCTGCTCTCAAGGCACCGAATGCTGCAGGGTACCAGTTAAGAGTGTCAGTTGCGAGTGCTGCGGCAAGATAATAACTGATCACACAGTAAAGTATCATCGCCCAGCCCCATTTACCGAAGTTATTGGCTCCGGTCTTTGGTTTGTTGTCCATAAACTTTCCCTCCTTTAATCAATTTATGAAAATATCATAAATTTTATACGGATAGTTTACGATATTTTTATTTATTCGTCAAATAAAATTATGTAAACAACGGAACGAGGAACAAGAATCCCAAAGCTGTAATGATACCAGATACGATAAGTACGATCGCGCAGAATCCCATGATATCTCTGGCTCCGAGTTTTGCAATACCGAGTGCCGGGAGAGCCCAGAACGGCTGAAGCATGTTGGTCCATGCATCACCCCAAGCGATAGACATAGCTGTTACAGCCGGTGTAACACCGAGCTTTGCACCTGCAGGCATCATGATCGGACCCTGAACTGCCCACTGTCCGCCGCCTGACGGTACGAAGAAGTTTACGATACCGGCAGCTATGTATGTAAGAACCGGGAATGTATGCGCATTCGAAATGCTTACGAAGAAGTTTGAGATAGCTCCGGCAAGCGAAACGCCATCTGCTCCAGCTGTCGTCATCATGCCCTGAATTCCGGCGTAGAACGGGAACTGAAGGATGATTCCGCCTGAAGATTTAGCCGCTTCTGCGATTGCTCTTACATAGCTTATCGGTGTCTTATGGAAAGCGATACCAAGGATAAGGAAAATAAGATTTACTATGTTGAGTGAGAGTGCATTTAAGATACTGCCAGAAGAAATAAAGTACCAGATTATAA
>CAJOQF010000093.1 GCA_905236295.1 uncultured Eubacterium sp.
AAGCACCGGCAGGACGCTCTACATACTCGATGAGCCTACGACAGGACTTCATTTTGCGGATGTCCACAAGCTGGTGGAGATACTGCACAGACTTCGCGAAAACGGCAATACCGTCGTGGTAATCGAGCACAATCTCGATGTGATAAAGACGGCGGACTACATTATTGATATGGGTCCGGAAGGTGGAGACGGAGGCGGATGCGTAGTGGCAACCGGTACTCCCGAGGAAGTCTCCAAGGTGGAGGAATCTTACACGGGTCAATACCTAAAAAAATATTTATGATCATGAGGGTGGAATTCCACCCTCTTTTTTTGTATAATGTCAGACGATGGAAGCCAAATTTAGAGATATAGATAATGATATAAAAAATAACGAATATAAGCGCATCTACCTGCTTTACGGTGATGAGACCTACCTTGTAAGACAGTATAAGAATAAGCTCTTAAAGGCTCTGGTTGCCGATGGTGACGTGATGAATTTCACGGCTTACGAGGGTAAGGACACAGATATCGTAGGCATAATAGATCTTGCAAACACCATGCCAATGTTTGCCGAGTATCGCGTGATCCTTATAGAGGACTCGGGCTTTTTTAAGAGATCCTGCGACGACCTTTCTGAGTTTATTAAGGAAGGCGTACCGGATTCGGCAGTCATCATTTTCTCGGAGAGTGAGGTAGACAAGAGAGGAAAGCTATACAAAGCGGTAAAAGATGCCGGGATGTGTGTGGATTTTTCCACACCGGATGATGCGACTCTGTCAAAATGGGTGCTTTCACGCATAAAGAAGGAAGACATCTCCATCACACAGAGGGCGCTTCACTCCTTTCTGGAGAAATGCGGGGGAAGCATGGAGATAATCGATACAGAGCTTGAAAAGCTGATATCAAAGTGCCTGATCACCAAATCGATAGATGTGGTGGATGTGGATGAGATCGTGACCACACAGACGGAAAACCACATCTTTGAGATGATAGATGCTCTTGCGGCAGGCAACAGAAAAAAGGCATTCATGCTCTATCATGATCTGATCGAGCTTAAGGAGCCGCCGATGCGAATTCTCTTCCTGATCACCAGGCAGTTCAACATTCTTCTTATGATAAAAAAGATGGAGCTGGATCATATTGCGGTGCCGGAGATGGCAAAGAAGCTTTCGCTCCGTGATTTTGTCATCAGAAAGAACCTGAAGGTTACAGGGCGTTTCAAGGAAGAAGAGCTGACCGACTACATTAAGCGCTGTGTCGACAGTGAGTATCAGGTTAAAACCGGAGCGCTCTCAGACATGATAGCGGTTGAGATGCTGTTTGCGTAAAGACGTGGTTGACTAAAGAAATGCATTGTAGTAGTATCTTGTGTTAGGGAAATATAGACAATTCCCTGATTTGTGTATTAACAGGCACGAAGGAGTTATTTATATGCATGACAAGATAAACATAGCCGTTGATGCGATGGGCGGAGACAACGCCCCGAAAGAGATCATAAAAGGCTGTGTGGCTGCACTTATAGAAAATGCTGACATTAACCTTTTGATCACCGGTGATAAGGAAAAGATCGAGGCAGAGCTGTCTGCCTATTCCTACCCACAGGATCGTGTACAGATTATACCGACGACCGAAGTTATCGAGACTGCGGAACCGCCGGTAAATGCTATAAAGAAAAAGAAGGACTCATCCCTTGTTGTCGGTATGAAGCTCGTTAAAGAAAACAAGGCAGATGCGTTTGTATCGGCAGGAAGCACCGGAGCCATACTGGCAGGTGGACAGGCATTTGTTGGCAGGATAAAGGGTATAAAGAGAGCGCCGCTTGCGCCGCTTATACCTACCGCAAAAGGGGTTTCGCTCCTTATCGACTGCGGTGCCAATGTGGATGCCAGACCGGATCATCTTGTGCAGTTTGCCAAGATTGGATCCATTTATATGGAAAATGTTATAGGTATCAAGAATCCGAGAGTTGCCATAGTAAATATAGGCGCCGAGGAGGAGAAGGGCAATGCCCTTACAAAAGAGACCTATCCGCTTTTGAAAGAGTGTGATGATATCAATTTCATCGGAAACATCGAGGCGAGGGATATCCCTTCGGGTGGAGCTGATGTTATCGTGTGTGAGGCTTTCACCGGAAATGTTATCCTCAAGCTCTATGAGGGTGTGGCGACCACACTTATCGGAGTTATCAAGGAAGGATTGCTCTCCACCACGAGAAGCAAGATCGGTGCGGGACTCGCAAAACCGGCACTCAAGGAGACACTCAAAAAATTCGACGCATCCACATACGGAGGAGCGCCGCTTTTGGGTCTTACGGGACTGGTGGTAAAGACACATGGAAGTGCCACCGAAAAGGAAGTAAAGACCAGTATTTTACAGTGCGTTACATTTAAAAAGCAGAATATAAATGAAAAAATATTAGAGAGTATAACAAAAGAAAGTGATCAGGGAGGAGCCTAAAATATGGAACTTGAAAAGTTAAAGGAAATTATAGTAGATGTAATGAATGTGGATTCAAATGAGATAACGCTTGAGACTACATTTGCCGATGATCTCGGAGCAGATTCCATCGATCTTTTCCAGATCGTTATGGGTCTTGAGGAGGCGTTTGATCTTGAGTTTCCGAGCGAGGAGGCAGAGAATATTCAGACTGTTGCCGATGCGGTGGAGCTTATCAAAAAGCTCAAGGAAGCGTAAAAAGGGATCAAAATATAATTTTGGATCGGATTATCAGATTGCCTGCAGGCGTGATGTGACGCCCGCAGGTTTCTTCCTTTTTAGGAAATACTCTTGGGAGGCATAGATCACAGATGGCAGATTATAAGGATCTTGAAAAGACCATAGGATATGTTTTTAAAGACAGAAATCTTATAATAACAGCTCTGACTCACAGCTCTTATGCGTATGAGGTCATGGCACATTCAAAAACCGACAAAAAGCATAAATTTAACGAGCGACTCGAATTTTTGGGAGATGCGGTGCTTGAGCTTACAAGCAGCGAGTTCCTGTTTGGGGAGTATCCGGACTACCCGGAAGGAAAGCTTACCACCCTGAGGGCAAGCCTTGTCTGCGAGCCCACGCTTGCACAGGCTGCGAGGGAGATAAAGCTCGGCGATTATCTCCTCCTTTCAAAGGGCGAGGATCACACCGGAGGCAGACGCAGAAATTCAATCCTTTCCGATGCTTTTGAGGCACTTATAGGCGCGATATATCTTGACGGAGGCATTGAAAAGGCGAGAGAGTTTGTCTCAAAATTTGTGTTAAATGATATAGAGAACAAGCATCTGTTCTATGATGCAAAGACCATACTGCAGGAGTATCTCCAGGCAAACGATATGGATAACGTCCGATATGAGATTGCAAAGGAGGAAGGTCCGGCTCACGACAAGACCTATACGATGTACGCTTACGTCGGTGAGACGAAGGTTGGAGAGGGCACAGGACAGACGAAGAAATCTGCACAGCAGGAGGCGGCTTACAGGGCGCTCAATTATTACGGAGTAAAAAAGGCTTAAGGAGAATATATGTATCTTAAGAGCATAGAAGTTCACGGATTTAAATCATTTGCAAATAAAATACTGTTTGATTTTAACGACGGTATCACTGGAATAGTCGGACCGAACGGTTCGGGAAAATCAAACGTTGCCGATGCAGTGCGCTGGGTGTTGGGAGAACAGCGCGCAAAACAGCTTCGTGGCACAAATATGCAGGATGTCATCTTTGCGGGTACCCAGAGCAGAAAACCGCTCAGCTATGCTTACGTATCAATAACCTTAAACAATGAGGATCACAAGCTTGCTGTCGATTATGATGAAGTCACGGTTTCAAGGCGTGTGTACCGCTCGGGCGAGAGTGAGTATCTCATCAACGGAACTCCTTGCAGATTGAAGGATGTAAATGAGCTTTTCTATGACACCGGAATCGGAAAAGAGGGCTATTCTATTATCGGTCAGGGTCAGATTGACAAGATACTCAGCGGTAAGCCCGAGGACAGACGAGAGCTGTTTGATGAGGCAGCAGGTATTGTCAAATATAAGAGAAGAAAAAATATCTCCATAAAAAAACTCGAGGATGCCAGAGACAATCTTGCCAGAGTAAACGACATCCTCGCAGAGCAGGAGAGGCAGCTCGGACCTCTCGAGGCACAGGAGAAAAAGGCAAGAGAATATTTAAAAAAGAAAGATGAACTTAAGAAGCTTGATGTAAATATGTTCCTCTTAGAGCTTGATTCCATAGACAGAGAGCTTGAGAAGGTAACAAAGGACGAGCAGATCGCAAAAGATGACTATGAAAAGACCAACGAAGAGTCGGAGAATATCAAGCGGACTTATGCGCAGATAGAGGATGCGATATCCGGACTCGACACAGCCATAAGCGAGGCGAAGGAGTCCATCCAGGCATCAAAGATCAAGCGAGAGAGGCTTGAGAGTGATGTAAACCTCATTGCGGAGCAGATCAAATCACTTGTAAGCAATGAGGAGGATTTCAAAGGTCGATTAAAACTCCTGGACGAGAGGATCGAGGAGAAAAAGGCAGATCTTGCCAAAGCGAATGCGAAAAAAGAGGAGATCGACGGTGAGGCGGAGTCGGTAAAGAAGGCTGAAAGTCTCGCAGGCGAGCGCCTTAAGAAAGTGCAGGATGATATTACCCGATACACGGATACCATTGAGGAGGGCAAAGCACAGATCATAGACCTTCTCGAGGCAAATGCCACAGTAAAGGCGCGTATCGGACATCTCGATACGATGAAGCAGCAGCTCGAGATCCGAAGGACAAAGCTTCAGAGCAGACTCATCGCAAGACAGAACGAGGATGAGAGCATTCGCAAGGACTTCGAAAAGCTTGAGAGCGAGTATGAGAATAAAAAGCGCGAGATGGCCTCTCTTCACGAGAAAAAGCGTGAGATAGAGGAGACAAGAAATACACAGCGTCAGAAATTACAGCAGCTCGATGCCGAGAACGCAAAGAACAAAGAAGTCCTTATGTCCAAGCGTGCCAGACTTGAGTCGCTTAAGAATATTGCGGAGCGATATGAGGGATATGGTTCAAGTATCCGCCGTGTCATGGAAAAGAAGGACGAGATATCCGGAATACACGGAGTTATCGCCGACCTTATAAAGGTGGACGGCAGATACGAGACGGCTATAGAGACTGCGCTCGGCGGAAATATTCAAAATATCGTGACCGAGGATGAGGAGACTGCGAAAAAACTTGTAGGTTTCCTGAAGAAGAACAAATTCGGAAGGGCAACCTTCCTCCCACTTACCAGTGTAGGTAAGAATGTGGATGCCAAGGCGGAAAAAGCCCTCGGCGAAGATGGAGTAATAGGTCTTGCAAACACACTGGTTGAGGCGGATGAGCGCTATGACGGTGTTATGAGATACCTGCTCGGAAGAGTGGTTGTTTCTGAGAATATCGACAAGGCGATAGCCCTTGCAAGAAAGTTTAACTACTCACTCCACATAGTAACCGTTGACGGAGAATACTTAAGTCCCGGCGGTTCCATATCCGGTGGCGCGTTTAAGCGGGACTCCAACCTTCTTTCTAGAAACCGTCAGATAACCGAGCTCGAGGAAGCGATAGCAAAGCTTGAGAGCGAGAAGAAGAAAACCGACAATGAGATAGAAAATCTCCGCACGGCAAGGGATCTGTTAAAGGATGATCTGGCTCTTGCGGATGAAAAGCTTCACACCGAGGCCATCAACTTAAATACCTTGAAGATCAACAGGGATGCAGCCAAGGAGAAGATTGAGGGAGCGGACGCTGAATTTGAGGCAATAAAGAAGGAAAATTCTGATATTCTCGCCGAGATGTCCAAGATTGCCAAGGATGTTCAAAGGATCCATGACGATGAGGACAACAACAAAAAGCGTCAGGACGATATCGCTGTTTCAAACAAAGAGCTCACGAAGAAGGTGGACGATCTTGCCGCTGAGGAGGAGAAGATATCCGAGGAGATATCAAAGATCAGGCTTGAGCTGGCAGGTTTTGATCACAAGAAAGCGTTTGAGGATGAAAATGTTCACCGTATAAAAGGAGAACTGGAGCAGCTTGAAAATGATAAGGCAAGGATCATCTCTGCAAGGGAAGGTTCGGGCAAGAACATCGAGGAAAAGGAAAAGCGCACAGCCGAGATCAGACAGGAGATCGAGAGGACGGATTCGCTTATAAAAGAACTCGATGAAAAGCTTAAGCGCGATACCGAGTCACGACAGGAAATGGCTGCTGGCCATAAGGATTTCTTTAATAAGAGGGATGAGATCTCAAATAAGCTCGTCGCCCTGGACAAGGAGATATTCAGACTCTCGGACAGAAGCACCCGCTTAAACGAGAGAAGAGAGTACCAGATAAACTATATGTGGGAAGAGTATGAGCTCACTACACATACAGCCGAAAAACTAAAGGATGAGAGCGTTACAAACCTTGCAAAGATCAAGCAGGACATATCCGGCCTCAAGGAGGAGATCAGAGCACTCGGACCGGTAAACGTCAATGCGATCGAGGACTTCAAGGAGCTCAATGAGCGCTACGAAAAGGGCGCTGAGCAAAGGGACGATCTGGTTGAGTCCGAGAAGGTTCTTATCGAGATAATCGACGAGCTCGATGCCGGAATGAGGAAGCAGTTTGCCGAGAAGTTTGCGGTCATACAGACTGAGTTTGACAAGGCGTTCAAGGAACTCTTCGGAGGTGGAAAGGGAACGCTCGAACTTATCGAGGATGAGGATATTCTCGAGTCGGGAATACAGATCACCGCACAGCCGCCTGGAAAGAAACTGCAGAATATGATGCAGCTGTCCGGTGGAGAGAAGGCGCTTACGGCGATAAGCCTGCTGTTTGCGATCCAGAATATGAAGCCTTCACCGTTCTGTCTTCTTGACGAGATAGAGGCAGCGCTCGATGATTCAAATGTGGGACGTTTTGCGGACTATCTCCACAAATTGACGAAGAATACGCAGTTTATTATAATCACGCACAGACGCGGAACCATGGCCGCGGCTGACAGACTTTACGGAATCACGATGCAGGAGAGGGGAATATCAACTCTTGTCTCCGTAAACCTTATTGAGGAGGATTTGGATGAGTAATTATGATGATGTGGCTTCGATGGGCCAAACCACCGAAGGGGATGCTGTCGAAGAGACAAAGAAGAAAAAGGGTGGATTTTTCAAACGACTTGTCGCAGGGCTTTCAAAGACCAGGGACAATATAGTCTCCGGATTTGATGAAGTCTTCGGCGGCTCCGGGAAAATCGACGAAGAATTCTACGAGGATCTCGAGGAAATCCTTGTGATGGGAGATATCGGAGTTGAGACTTCCGAGGCGATCATCGATGACCTTAGAAAAAAGGTCAAAGAAAACAGGATAAAGGAACCGTCAGAATGTAGACAGCTTTTGATGGACAGCATAAAAGAGCAGATGGATGTCGGTGAGACAGCATATCAGTTTGAGAATGAGAAATCTGTAGTCCTTATGGTCGGCGTAAACGGAGTGGGCAAGACTACTTCCGTTGGTAAGCTCGCGGGAAAGTTCAAGGCGCAGGGCAAGAAGGTGTTGATAGTTGCGGCAGATACGTTCAGAGCTGCGGCGACAGAGCAGCTCGGCAAATGGGCAGAGCGCGTCGGAGTCGACATGATCTCGGCAGGAGAGGGAGCGGATCCCGGCTCTGTGGTTTTTGATGGAATGTCAGCTGCCAAGGCGAGGGGAGTTGATGTGGTCCTGGTCGATACGGCCGGAAGACTTCACAACAAGAAGAACCTTATGGCGGAGCTTGAAAAATTAAACAGGATAATAGAGAGAGAGTATCCGGAGAGCTACAGGGAGACACTTGTTGTGCTCGACGGAACGACCGGACAAAATGCTCTTAATCAGGCAAAGGAGTTTTCGCAGAGCTGTGATCTTTCCGGAATTATCCTCACAAAGCTTGACGGAACCGCAAAGGGAGGGATCGCCGTGGCTATTCAGTCAAAGCTTCAGATTCCGGTCAAGTACATCGGAGTCGGCGAAGGAATAGAAGATTTGGAGAAATTTAATGCGTCCGAATTTGTGGATGCGCTGTTCGACGTGAAGACAGAAGAATGATTATAACGAAAAGTCGGCTTTGTATACACTGTGTTCTATGTGTGAAAACAGTTGACTTATTTTAACATTCTTGTTATCATAATCACGTTGCGTAATAAAAGGTGGTATGAGA
>CAJOQF010000094.1 GCA_905236295.1 uncultured Eubacterium sp.
AAGCTATCGCCGAATAAGTATGTGCAGATCATACAAATAGGGACTAGGTACGTGGCGATTGCGATTAGCAAAGATACTGTGACAAAGCTCGTCGAGCTGACCGAGGAGGAGATACTCGAGTTTCCCGACGAGCAGAGCAGTTTTTCTGCTTTTGGGGATAAGTATGGCCTTTCGAAGGAGAGTTTTCAGGAGATATTCTCTAAGATGAAAGACCAGGTAAAGGACAAAATGAAGAAGTAGGTTTTATTTTGATGTCTAAGGGGAAAAAGATTTACTGCATTGTTTCGATTGCAGTAGGAATAATTTCATTATGTCTTTTTGGTATTCTTTCAAGTTCCCAAAATGTTTATGCAACCTCGACCGAATCTACGGATGAGATTGATACGGGTGCAGACTATGATCCTGTAACGGATGATGATGGTCGGGTGACTGACTCTGATTCTGATGCGGCAGGATCTGGTTTTTCTATTACGTATAATAATGACGATGGTACGCTTGCGGGCACACTGCAGATCTTACTTGTGCTGACAGCAATTTCTCTTGCGCCGTCAGCGCTTATCATGCTGACGAGCTTTACGCGTATTCTGATCGTTTTGCATTTTACGCGTCAGGCGCTGAATACTCAGACAGCACCGCCTAATATGGTGCTGATTGGAATCGCGCTGTTTCTGACAATTTACATCATGAATCCGGTCTTTACCGAGATTAACGAAAATGCAATAAAACCCCTTGATGCGGGTGAGATCACAACACAGGAAGCCATTGATGCAGGTGTTGAGCCACTGCGGGAGTTTATGTACGGCCAAACGCAGGTGAAAGACTTGAATCTGTTTCTTGAGATTTCCGGATATGAGGATGTGGAGAGTGAAGATGAAGTTCCTCTTTATGTTCTGATTCCGAGTTTTATCTTAAGTGAGCTGCGCACAGCATTTATCATCGGATTTTTAATCTATATTCCGTTTATTGTCATTGATATGGTCATTGCATCGATCCTGATGGCAATGGGTATGATGATGCTTCCTCCTACAACGATTTCGATGCCGTTTAAGATACTGTTATTTATTTTAGCGGACGGTTGGGATCTTGTGATTGGCGGACTTGTAAAAACATTTTATTGATATCGATGTGAAAAAAGGGGTGAGATATCATGATTACGGAAGAACAGGTATTGGATTTAACCAGAGAGGCAATTTATAATATCATCATTTGCGGCGCGCCGTGTCTGATCGTGTCCCTGATTGTCGGACTTGTGATCAGTATTTTTCAGACGGTTACCTCGATTCAGGAACAGACTCTGACGTTTGTACCGAAAATTCTTGCGGTTTTCCTTACAATCATGCTGACCGGTTCCTGGATGATGAAGGTCATGACGGATTTTTTAACTGAAATCTGTACGGATTTCAGTGTTTACCTGATGTAATTCCATGGTTGTTGTACCGTTTACATTAGAAACTTTAGAATTTTTTCTCCTGATTCTAGTCAGGATTGCATCCTTTTTGTTCTCAGCGCCGTTTTTCAGTCAGGATGCGATGCCGAATCGTACAAAGATTGGTTTTGCGGTCTTTGTATCCCTTTTGCTGTTTGTGTCAATGGATAATTCGGATCTGACCTATTCGGGCATATATGGATATACTGTGCTTGTGCTCAAGGAAGGAATTACAGGTTTGCTGATTGGTTTTGCTGCAAATATCTGTAGTTCCATTGTTTTATTCACAGGACGAATGATTGACATGGAGGTCGGATTGTCTATGGCGTCTGTTCTCGATCCGTCTACGAATGAACAGTCTTCGATCACGGGCTCTTTTTATAACATGGTCATCATGATGCTGCTCGTGATTTCTGATATGCATATGTTCATCCTTCGGGCAATCATAGATAGCTATGAAGTGATTCCGATGGGAGAGGCGATTTTTGATTATGACGCCTTTTATGAAGTGGCCATCAGGTTCCTTACAGATTACATGGTCATTGCGTTTAGAATCGTGCTGCCGGTATTTATCTGTATTATGATGCTGAATGTTGTATTAGGTATCATGGCTAAGGTCGCTCCGCAGATGAACATGTTCTCGGTGGGATTGCAGCTTAAAGTTATGGTTGGATTTGTTGTTCTTTTCTTATGCATGCAGCTGATGCCGGATGTTGCAAATTTCATCTTTAAGGAGATGAAGGAGATGATGGTGGCTGCGATGGAGGCGTTGTATTGAGTAAAGATGAATATCTGACAATAGAGCCTCTGCTCCTGTATGATCTGCAGTTTTTTGCGGACGATGATAAAACAGAGGAGCCGACCGATCACAAGCTCGAAGAGGCGCGTAAGGAAGGACAGGTTGCAAAAAGCCAGGAAGTGGGAAATGCATTCGGCCTTCTAACGCTGTTTGTCTGTCTGAAAGTGTTTATCGGAACTTTGGGGAGTGGATTTTTAAGTGTCTTTGAAAATTTTTATACACGGATTCCGGAAGTGATTGAAAACTCTCCGGGAGGGTACAACAATGTGACAAACACCTATTTTATGCGCTATACCATTGTGCGTATGGTTGTTATGTGCCTGCCGCTGTTTCTGATTCCCTGTGTCGTCTTGTTTCTGGTATCGACCTAT
>CAJOQF010000095.1 GCA_905236295.1 uncultured Eubacterium sp.
GTCATATAAAATCTCCTTACATAGAGTATCATAAACTTCGAATTTAATAAAGGTATTTTGTGTGAATTTATCATTTACATAAGAAAGTAAGCTTTGCAGAGAGAATATTTAGTACAAATAAACATTTATTAAGAGCATTAGTGGGGCGAGGAGTATTATGGCGAGAGGACAAAATCAAAAACTGAAACTTTACAGGCTGAGAGAGATCATGTTGGAGATGACGGATGAGACACACGGTCTTACGATGAATCAGATTCAGACGGAGCTTGAACGCTATGGCATTACCTCGGAGAGGAAGAGCATTTACTCGGATTTCGAGGAACTTATGTCAACGGGAGTCGAGGTTATTGGGGAGAAATGTGGCAGGGACTTCCTTTATCATGTCGTAAAAAGACCGTTTGAGCTTGCGGAAACCAAGCTTTTGATCGATTCAATTCAGGCGTCTAAATTTATCACAAAGAAAAAATCCACCGCATTGATAAATAAAATAAAGGGTTTTGCCAGTCGCTATGAGGCAGCACAGCTTGAGAGGCAGGTTTATGTTCAGGGGCGCATAAAGACGATGAATGAGAGCGTCTATTATTCTGTAGATGCGATCCATGAGGCAATTTCGAATAATATGAAGATATGTTTTAGGTATTGTGCCTGGGACACAAATAAGAAGCTGGTTCCTAAGCGTGACGGAGAATTCTATGTGGTAAGTCCCTGGGCGCTGATCCTCGATGATGAGAATTATTATCTGGTTGCGTTTGACTCTGATGCAGGGATGGTCAAGCATTACAGGGTGGATAAAATGCTCCGCATAGATACGATAGAAGAGAAAAGAGAGGGCAAGGAGCATTTCAAAAACTTTGATCTTGAAAGCTACTCTGTGCAGAATTTCGGGATGTTTGGCGGTGAGTTGAAGCGCGTAAAGATAGAATTTCCGGATGAGATGGTCGGCGTTTTTATTGACAGATTCGGAAAAGATATTGCGATAAGACCGGCAAAGAAGGGGTATTCGCAGGTTGCGGTTGAAGTGGCTGTCAGCAGACAGTTCTTCGGATGGATATTCGGACTTGGAAGCAATGTAAAAATTGTATCGCCAAAGAGTGTGGTAGATAAGCTTGGTGAGGCAGCAAATGAATTTGCGGATATATACAGACCAAAAAGGTAGAGAATATGATTACGGTTACAAATGATAATTTCGATCTCGATCAGATTTGTGAATCGGGACAATGCTTCAGGATGAGCAGGTTCGACGAGGGTACATACAGGGTTATATCGGACGATAAGATCCTGTATCTGTCTCAGGAGAGAAATGAGATAAGGTTTTTCTGCCCCGAAGAGGAATACGAGGGTTATTGGAAACATTATTTTGACCTTGAGACGGATTACGGCAGGTTTATAAAGGCAATTGACCCGGCGGATAACTACATGGTTGAGGCAGCAGCGTCTTGTTCCGGAATGAGGATACTCAATCAGAATCTGTGGGAGATGATCGTCACGTTTTTGATATCCCAGCAGAACAATATTAAGAGAATAACAAAATGTGTGGAAAATATCTGCGCTGCATACGGTGAAAAGATTGTGGTTGAGCCAAATAGAGAATTGAAGGAAGCGCTGCCTTTGGTCCCTGAAAAGATTGAATACCATGCGTTTCCGAAACCTGAGGCGATGTGTGATCTCGAGGATGATGCGCTGATGGCATGCAATCTGGGGTATCGCAGTAAATATGTTGTGCGCGCAGCAAAGACAGTGGTTTCCGGGGAGTACGTTCTTGATGATCTGTGGGATTTAGATTATGATGAGAGCATGGCAAAGCTCAAGGAACTTTGCGGTGTTGGAGATAAAGTCGCAAATTGCATCTGTCTGTTTGCACTGCATCATATAGATGCGTTTCCGATAGATACGCATATTAAGCAGATACTGGCGGCGCACTATCCGGGCGGATTTCCGTTTTCGCGCTATCAGGGCTTTTGCGGCGTGATGCAGCAATACATGTTTTATCATAAGAAAATAGAAAAAGCAAACATATATTCCGAAAATTTGTTCGAAAAAA
>CAJOQF010000096.1 GCA_905236295.1 uncultured Eubacterium sp.
TGGTTATCGCTCCATAGGTATTTAGACCTCCCCGAGGATCTCTCCAGGCCGCCCTCATTGCGTGCGGTATCATCGCTCCCTTTCGGGTGTAGCTCCATAGGATACTCAAGCTGTGACTGGACGGAAGTATCATTGTCCCATATATGGGTCATGGCAGTCGGCAGGCACCACGCCTGCCGTTCATCCGCTTCATTTATCGCAGGTAGCCTTACGGCTCCCCATAGGCGCTGAACGGTACGCTGCTCGCCATATACGGAATGTAGTGATGTGCTGAGTATGTAGTTTTCAATGTACTTTCGGGGGATACCCCCTGCTATACATATGAGAACGATTTTGCCTTTATCGACATTAAACCTTGTCCTCATATATCAGAAGGTCTACCGCCTTGGCAGTAAATTTCCTTCTAATATATAGTGGGGGTACCCTTCCCCAAAAAGTGACGGATATTTTTTTGCTAAATTTTTAATTTCCAAAAAAATCTTCCCTTAAAGCATTCAAAATCCTCCTATGAGCGTCGCTTACCGTTGTTCGGCTCATACCAAGAATTTCCGATGCCTTCTTGATGTTAACCTTATGATCATCGCAGCCATAAACCGTCAGGATTAACTTCCTATCATCAGCGGAGAGCTTCGCAAGGCAATCCGCCAGCCTCTCTCTGTCCATCTTCTCTATAATCATGTCTAATACATCCTCTGTTTCCGTTCCCAGCGTCTTTTCGCCTTTATCCTTGTCCTCAATGATCTGTTCCCAGCTATTGAAAACAACTTTATGTTTCTCCTTGGTCTTTTTCTTCTTCCGGAGCTGTTTTTTCTGACCATCAAGGTAATTGCGAACCTTCGCTGCAGCCTGCTCATCAAAAGCCTTATCTTTATCCTTGCAGGCTTCCTCACAAGCTTTCTCATATTTCAGAATCATCTCTGATCTCCTTTCGATACCGGTTGAAAGTTACAACCCGATACCGGAGGCGACCGGATTCCTATGTAAATAACGTTCATGCTACCTCCTGCTACCAGAAGGGCATGACCACCGTTCAGCCTTAACGCCATAAAAAGACGCACAGAATCAAAGGTAAAACCATTCCATTTCTCTCCGAATCCTTATCAGAAGAAATGCATTAAGTGGTCATACCCTTCTGTGCGCACAAAAGAATATTTATGAAGCATCCCTTGGGATGTTCATTGGGACAAGCACGATTCTGTGATTATTCCAATCAGCACCTCAAAGCAATGAACATCCGTGCCATTTCATTAATCTTGTTTAATTGGTATACAAATTCACTTGTATAGCCTATTTTATGCTATAATTGTCATATCGCTTATGGCATTTGCCTATGACATTTTGAAGGGAGAGTCATCATGATATCAAATCCAGGGTTTTCATTTAAAAACATTGTTGGTAAGCACCAAATTCTTCCCTCCATGGAATATGAGCTTCCGGCATGGGGCTCTCTTTATGAGGATGCTATTGTCTGTGTAGGCTCTCCGAAACTGAAAGATATTTACTCTGAAGCAAAACCTCTTTCTAAAGAAGAAAATTCCATAGCACTAAAATTCGCATCTATCAACATTGATGATAACGATGAAATTCTGGATTTTTGTAACAAATATGGCTTATTGACTTCCTCCTATATTTTTGCCAATTTTCGGAATTCATATATTTTTTTCAACGATACAAAAGCTGGATTCTCCCAGCGAATTCCCCTCCCATATCAAGAGCGAGAATGGGTAATCACATACAAAAAGTCGGTAATTACCATGCGTTTTCTTATCGAGCTTGATACCGCTGTTCGAGCAAGAAACTATCAGCGAATTGCAGAGATTCTCTGCTATATATGTCTCGATTTAACCTGTCTTGAGTTCGAAAACAATGACGAAAGTCTTCCAACTCGTAACACAGAAACCTATCAATATCGTCACTCCTTTACTATGTGTGCAACAAGGCACGGATATGTGCAGTTTTTCAGCGATCTAAATCCTGATATCACAGAATACATACTTCATTTTGCTGACGATCTGCTTATTGATGTCGAACTTGAGAAGCAACTCCTACGCCCCAGACAGTACTTACAATTTGACTATCCTATGTGGCATCACCTAACTGCATTGTTCTATGGCATTGCTACCCAGGCTCATATCTTCGTCCACCCTCTAGGCAAAGTTGAGTTTTCAAAATCGTTTAAGGAGATAGACCTTTCAAATTACATCAAACCAGAAACATTGATTGCTCTTGGTCGTGCAGCTATTTCAGACATTTTCAAGGAGCATCTACATACAGTCTTCCCAGAAATTGAATATGCCAACGGGCTTCCCTCCGCAAGTTGGCGCATCCCTACACTCCTCGATGCAATGTTCCTTGAGCTATTCTTCCGATTTTCGCCCATAGGAGAAATCCGCAAATGTGCCGATCCCAAGTGTGGCAAATTCTTCGAGTGGTCTCCAAGCAAGCCAAATCAGAAATATTGCGATAACATCTGTGCAATGCGTGTTGCCAAACGAAATCAGCGAGCTCGGGAACGAGAAAGACAAAAAAAGGAGTTATCTGAATAGAACCATATTTCGGTTCACAATCAGATAACTCCTGTTTCTGCTCCTGGGATATTACCTCAAGGCAACTTCTGGTAGTTTCCTCCCTGTATGCAATTATTGTTTTCCCACCTATTGATTGACAGCCAACTTCCTCGCCACCTCTACCTGATACACGACATCCTCCCATGGGATGCTTTCATACCTGTCCTTATCCTTCTTTACTTCTAACAAAACATCCTGACCATCGACAATCACATCACAAAATCTGGGTGGATGTTGTTTATCACTATGAAGATTTACTATTGCCCTTCTCATTTGCTCCACCTCCCTTATTATATGGTAATGAACATCTTGTTAATCATATCCGTCATAGCGTGTTCCAGTTCTCTTATAAAAATAGATTCAAATTTCTTATCAAAAATCCAGTATCTGAATACATCCTGCATTTGACGCATATTGTTATCATAACTTGAGGGTGAATAATAAATTTCTTCCAGTGTTCTCCTAACTGTCGGATTACCATATGAGAGTTGAAAAGCAATTTTATCGATTACAGAAATATACCGCTTAAAATCAAAGAAATAATCCCTAAAAATTAAGTGTAATGTCTGTACATTCTTAGTATGCTCATCCCATCCATTTATTAAAGCCGGATTAACCTCCGCTAGAGCCTTCTCTCTGATTGATCCCTCATCATCTAATGCTTTTACCAGATTAGTAAGTTCATCCTCCGATAAGTTATTTGCCATTGTTGATATGGCTCCAGCATCATAAAGTATTCTAAAATCCGGTATTACTGAATGTAGAACTTTCATAAGCATTGCTTTCATATTAATGCTAAAATTTCCATAAACATAAGCTCTGGTCTTATGCCCCAATCCTACCTGAAGCCTTCTCCAGTATGTACTCACGCTACGCCCGCTTAGTCTAGGTGTCCTGTCGCTAATGATATAGCCATTCACTATTTCCTTATCCTCTGTCAGCTTGTATTTAAGCTGCTGTATAATTTCTTGAATAGACGCCGCATCAACCTTAATTGATAATGCTTCCTCGTTAGCATTTTGCACTGAAACAAATAATGGCTTACTCATCCCTTTAGGCAGAATACTTTTCTGCGTATCATTTACTACTGCATACATTTTAGTAAACAACCCACCGGGCCTAAAATTGTTAACCACCTTCTCATCTTTTAATGACATTTGTATAGGATCAATTTCTTGCGTCCGAAACCTTAAAGATGTCCATGTGACATTATATGTATGTAAATTTTCGGAATATCGCTTTATGCTAGTTTCCATAGAAGCAATAGCATCCATAATATATTTGTTATACTCATTCTGCGAAAGTTCAATGCCATTTGTATTACGCTTGTTAATCTTATTTTCTAGAATCTTATCTGGCTTGGTAAACATTATATAAACTGGAACATCCAACCGGTTTGATCTATCTAACTTTTCAGCCAATGCATCACAACATTCTTTCAACACATCATCTCTCTCTTCCAAACTTAACAGGAATAAAATACTGTCCGGTTTACAGTTTAATGCCGAATCCAATGCATTTCTAATTTCTGCGGGCTCTGCGCTAATCTGAGTAATCCCCATAGTATCTCTCAAGCAAAATCTTAGTGGCTGTCCTTGAGATGTAATTTCTGATAAATTCATCATTTCAGTTCTTGGTCGAGAAGCCAACAGTATTTCATCTATAACAAGTCCAAATGGTGTATAAGGATCAAATAATGCTTCTAAAATCTCTGCCCCATATTCATAAATATCATCCTCTTCCGTACTTAATGTAAGAACTTCTCCCTTATCAAAGGCATCCTCTCCTACGATAAATTTAATTTCATCAATTATTTTTTTTTCTAATACAGACAGCCAGTCATAGTATGCACTCTTAACATCATCTCCTAATTCATCCCATATTTGTTCAAAAATCATGTAACGAATATCTGAAATCTTGATTTTCTGACCCTGCAACTCTTTTCTTTTATTGCGTACTCTATCATTAAACTCATCCGGATTAATCTCGCTCAAAATTTGATACAATGCATCTCGCAAGGAATCAAAGTCTATCACTTCGTACATTTTCTTCAAATGGTAGGAAGCGCTGGCTGGTTCAATTATGGATTCTATCCATTCGTCATCCATTGCATCAATCGTTTCATCTGCATCGCAGGAGTTTGCATTAAACAGCTTCGATAAAGCCTCAAGAATAACTATATGAATATCCTTCTTGGCAAATACCTTTTTTCTTACTTTAATAGAAAAATGCTGTTCCTTTTCTATACGTTCATCAAAAATAAACTCGCAGGGAATAATCGTGGTCTGGCTTTTGTCGCCAATACCAATAAA
>CAJOQF010000097.1 GCA_905236295.1 uncultured Eubacterium sp.
AACATATATCGATTGCGGCACAGGAATATGGATGCACCGAGGGCTGCATATCAGGGAGCAAAGCAGGTTGCGGGAGCTATAATATCATCAACACTCACGACTATCTGCGTGTTCCTGCCGATGATATTTACCACAGGATTTGTCAGACAGCTTATGTTGCCGATGGCTCTTACGATCACGTTCTCATTAGTTGCATCTCTTTTGGTTGCGCTGACTCTCGTCCCTACACTGGGAGCAGTTACACTCAAAAAGATGAAGCCTAAGAGCTATCCGGTCTTTGACAAGTTGAGAGACGGATATGCAGTTGTTTTGGCGTTCTTTTTGAAAGTAAAGATAATACCGATAGCCATTGCGATCGGTCTGATGATCTTTTCCGGACTCAAGGTTGTCAGCATGGGTGTCAGCCTCTTCCCTGAGATGTATGCGGATGTGCTTCAGGGCAAGGCGGAGATGCCGGAGGATATCACAGATGAAGAGGCGTTTGAACTTGCCGGAAAGGTTTCCGAGATCATGCTTGCAAACGAGGGCGTTGAGACGGTCGGAGTTATGGATTCCGCGAGTGAGTCGAGCATCATCGCCAATACCAATCAGCAATCTGATTTCAGTGAGTTTACATACCAGATAATCCCGAAAGAGGATGTAAATACAGTCGGTGAGGTAAAGCAGCTTATCAAAGAACTCGAGGAGGCGACCGCGGATCTTGAATGTGAGGTCACCCTTGAGTCATCAGCCATGGGAGAGATAACCCAGATGATGGGCAACGGACTTTCAGTGGAAGTTGCAGGTGATGATTATGAAAAGCTTATCGCCCTCAGCGAGGATGTCATTGAACAGACAAAAGATGTCGAGGGTGTGGTATCTGCGGACAATGGACAGGAAGATGCAGATGCGGGTCTTCACCTGAAGATTGACAGAAACAAAGCTATGAAAAAGGGTATAACCGTTGCACAGATCTATCAGGAGATATCAAAAAAGCTGACTACCTCCGCCGATGCGACTACGGTTACGCTTGACAATGAAAACATGACGGTAGAGGTCATAAACGAGACGGACAAACTGTTAAAGGACGATCTTCTTGATATGACTCTTGAGGTTGAAAAACAAAAGGAGAATGGTGAGACCGTCACCAAGGAATACAAGCTTTCGCAGTTTGCCGAGCTTGAGGATGCGATCAGCGTTTCGTCCATGCTTCGAAAGAATTCGGAGCGGTATGTTGCGGTTAACTATGAGCTTGAAGATGGATATAACACCACACTCGTTTCGAGAGAAGTACAAAAGATCATAGACACGATGGATGTTGAAAAGGGATATGAGATAACAGTCGGTGGTGAGGCTGAGACCAACGCAGACATGGTTAGACAGCTTGTTAAACTCATGATCCTCGGTGGAATCCTTATCTACCTTATTATGGTGGCTCAGTTCCAGTCGCTGCTTTCGCCGTTTATCGTCATCTTTACTGTGCCGCTTGCGTTTACAGGAGGCTTTATCGGTCTTATCATTGCTCACGAGCAGATAACACTGGTTGCTCTGGTAGGATTTTTGGTGCTTATGGGTACCGTCGTCAACAATGGTATTGTGTTCGTTGATTACGCCAACCAGCTGCGACTTGGGGGAGTGCCAAAGAGGGAGGCACTTATCGCGACCGGAAAGACCCGTATGCGCCCGATACTTATGACCGCGCTTACGACAGTCCTTGCGATGGTTCCACTTGTCGTTATACAGGATGTAGGAAATTCCATGTCTAAGGGAATGGCGATCGTAATAATTGGAGGAATGCTCTATGCAACTCTTATGACATTGTTTATTATTCCTGTTATGTATGATATTCTGTTTAGGCGTGAGCCAAAGATCATCGATGTGGGGGATGAGAGCATGGATGATGTGCCGGATGATGCCGGAGAGTTTTTGGAAGAGATGAAGCACATTAAATGATGATTTGAAAGGATATTGACATGAAAAGAATTTTGGTAATAGCTATGATCTCCATTCTTGCGGTTGCAAGTTTCACCGGATGCGGAAAGGCAACATCTGAGGCGGTTTCAACATCTGACAATGCGGCGGCTGCTCCGCTTACGGGTGATACCATTGAGACGAGCTGCGGAACGATAATTCTCGGTGACTACAACGGACTTAAGGCTGAGAGATACGTATACACCGTGGCGGAAGATGACATCGACACGGAGGTGGACAACCTTATTTCTGATCACACCGAGGACAAGGACGTGGATCGTGCTGCAAAAGAAGATGATTACGTGCGCGTGGCACTCACTGCGAGCTCGGACGGCGAGACGATCTACAGCTTTACGGCAGATGACGACTATCAGCTCTATCTCAATGGAGAGGAGTACGGCGAGGAATTTGACACCCATATCATAGGCAAAAAAGCCGGAGATAAAGAAGAGTTCTCCATCAAATATGGTGAGGATGCCGACGACTCCGAACTTGCGGGCAAGACAGTTGATTTTACTGTTGAGGTTCTCTCCGTTGTGGAGGAGGATGCTCCGGAGCTTACCGAGGACTTTATAAAGAATGAGCTCGGTTATGATTCGGAAGAGGCAATGCGAGAGGAGATAAGAAAGCAGCTCGAAGAAGAAAACGCCAAGGAGACAGAGTCGGAGTACGGCGATTCGGTGATGGCGGCTTATATTGACCTTTGCACCTTCCCTTCATATGATGAGGATATTTACAACGCATACTATGATCAGGTAGTTGCGGGATACGAGGAATACACGGAAATGTTTGGCGCAAGCAGCGTTGAGGAGATCTATGAATTCTTCGGCATGACCGAGGATGACGTCAAACAGGAAGCGTTGGATGCCCTCTACAGACAGATGGTTGTCGAGGCTCTCTCAAGCGAAGAGGGAATTGAAGTGACGGATGAGGATTATCAGGCTGCACTTGAAAAGTACACAGAGGAAAATGAGTACGATTCAACAGATGCCCTGCTCGCCGAATATGACGAAGAGACGATCAGAAACTGGGCTCTGGATGACCTTGTTGTTGAATTCTTAAAAGACCACTGCACACCGGTTGATATCACGGATGCAGATGAAGCCACAGAAGACGAAGATATCAGCGAATAGACAAAAACAGGAGATTCTTAAAATGGGAAAATATTTTGGCACGGACGGATTCCGCGGAGAAGCCAATGTGACACTTACGGTAGAACACGCATTTAAAATAGGCAGATACATAGGATGGTATTATTCAAAGGAAAAGGCAGAGGATGAGAAGGTTTCGGTTGTTCTCGGAAAAGACACGAGAAGATCAAGCTATATGTTTGAGTATGCTCTGGCTGCAGGACTTACCGCATCGGGTGCGGACGCCTATCTTTTACATGTGACCACGACACCGAGTGTATCGTATGTTGTGAGAACTGAGGATTTTGACTGCGGTATTATGATCTCGGCCAGCCACAATCCGTTCTATGATAACGGTATCAAACTGATAAACTCCAAGGGCGAGAAGATGGATGAGGCAACCATCGAGGGTATAGAAAAATACCTCGATTCGGATGTGGATGAGATACCGTTTGCTCTGAGAGATAAGATTGGCAGGACGGTTGATTATTCCGCAGGACGAAACAGATATATCGGATATCTCATATCGCTTGCGATCCGCTCGTACAAGAATATGAGAGTCGGACTTGACTGTGCAAACGGAAGTTCATGGATGATAGCAAAGAGCGTGTTTGATGCGCTCGGAGCAAAGACATACGTTATAAATGCCCAGCCTGATGGAACGAATATCAACATGGAGAGCGGCTCCACACATATCGAAGTGCTTCAGTCGTATGTAAAGAAGAATCATTTAGATGTCGGATTTGCGTTTGACGGAGACGCCGACAGATGTATCGCCGTCGACGAGAACGGTGATGTTGTAAACGGAGATCTTGTGCTCTACATTTACGGAAAGTACTTAAAAGACAGAGGTAAGCTTGTCGGCAACACGGTCGTTACCACGGTCATGTCAAACTTTGGATTGTACAAGGCTTTCGATGCAGAGGGCATCGACTATGTAAAGACTGCCGTCGGAGACAAATATGTCTATGAGGAGATGGTAAAGAACGGATTCCGTATCGGCGGAGAGCAGTCGGGACACATCATATTCAGCAAGTATGCGTCTACGGGAGACGGCATTCTTACAGCGATAAAGATAATGGAAGTCATGCTTGAGAATAAGACATCCCTTTCAAAGCTTACACAGGCTGTAAAGATATATCCTCAGGTATTAAAAAATGTCAGGGTAAAAGACAAGAAGACCACCCTTGACGATGCTGACGTAAAGGCTGCTGTGGACAGAGTCCAGGAGGCGCTCGGAACGGAGGGACGCATCCTTGTAAGGGAGAGCGGTACGGAACCGGTAATCCGCGTTATGGTAGAGGCGGATACATCTGAAAAATGTGAGAAGCATGTCGATGATGTTATAGAAGTGATAAAAAGTAAGGGATATGCAGTATAAATGTTTGTATTAAAAAGTATATTCTTGGGATTTGGACTTGCGATGGATGCTTTTTCGGTATCCATCGCAAATGGTTTAAATGACTCGCAGATGTCAAAAAAACGTGCGATCTTGATAGCCGGGACATTTGCGGGTTTTCAGTTTCTTATGCCTGTTGTGGGATGGCTTATTGTCCATACACTTGCGACCGCATTTCATAAATTCGAAGTTTTCATTCCGCTTATTGCCCTTGGACTTTTGGGATATATTGGCGGTAAAATGATATACGAAGGCTTCAAGAAGAACGAGGAAGAGGAAGCGGTAAAAAAGCTGAGTTTGTCATTGTTGTTGCTACAGGGAGTTGCGACTTCAATCGATGCGCTGTCCACGGGGTTTGTCATTGCGGATTACAGTGGGATTAGCGCATTCTTTGCATCACTTATAATTGCGGCAGTGACGTTTGGAGTATGTATGGTGGGGCTGCTGATAGGGAAGAAAGTCGGCATGAAGCTAAGCAACAAGGCGTCTGTTCTTGGAGGCGCGATACTGATATTTATCGGCCTTGAGATATTTATTTCACATATATTTTAAAAATGAAACTAATAATAAAAAACATCAACAACTACAAAAACGAAGACTCCTTCGCAGAGGCTTTTGAAAAACTCGACGAGTCAAGAAAAATCACCGTCTCAAAAATGAAAAACGAGGGGGCAAAGCTTTTGTCCCTCGCCGCCGGAGCAGCACTCGTTGAAGGGATGGAGCACTTTGGGATCTCTTTTGATGATGTTGCTGTTGAGATCGGAAAACACGGAAAGCCACGCTTTGTGCGTATCGATGATAAAAAGAATGCAGCCGCTGGGGCGGTTTTGGAGGGGGAAGGATTGCCATATTTTAATCTGTCGCACTCCGGAGAGATCGCGGTGGCAGCGTTTGGGGACAGAGAGCTCGGGGTTGATGTTGAACAGGTAAAAGAGAGGAAGATTTCTTCCGTGATAAAAAAGCTCTCGCCCGGAGAGAGGGAGTATGTCCTGGGAGGATGCACTTCGACAGACTCAGTGCCCGAAGAAGCCATCCGCAGATTTATGGAGGTCTGGACATTAAAGGAGAGCTACTTAAAGTGTAAGGGAATGGGGCTTACAGTGGAGCTTGATTCGTTTGAGGTAATTCCGGCGGGGGCTTCTTTTGAAAAGGAGATCGGGGGAGAGACTTTTGAATTCACGCAGCACGAGCCGGTAGAAGGTTATATAGTTGCGATCTGCGAAAGGGTTACATAATTTCTTTTTAATGATTTTTTGATTGTGTATTGAAATGATATATGTTAGAGTATATTGGAGTGGGTTTCTACGAATTTTTATTTAGGAGGCAAAATTATGAGTTTGGTACCTTACGTCGTTGAGCAGACCAGCAGAGGAGAGCGCTCATACGATATATATTCAAGATTGTTAAAGGAGAGGATCATATTCCTCGGAGAGGAAGTAAACGAGACCACGGCAAGCCTTGTAGTGGCACAGCTTCTGTTCCTTGAGGCGGAGGATCCTTCAAAAGATATACATCTCTATATCAATTCTCCGGGTGGTATGGTTACAGCCGGTATGGCAATATATGATACCATGAACTACATCAAGTGCGACGTTTCCACAATGTGCGTCGGACTTGCAGCAAGTATGGGAGCATTCCTTCTTGCGGGTGGAGCAAAGGGCAAGCGCCTTGCGCTTCCGAATGCGGAGATTATGATCCACCAGCCGTCAGGCGGAGCAAAGGGTCAGGCTACCGAGATTCAGATCGCAGCTGAGAATATATTAAAGACAAAGAAGAAATTGAACGAAATATTAGCTGAGAATACCGGAAAGCCGTATGAGACGATCGCGGCAGACACAGAGCGCGACAACTACATGAGCGCTTTCGAGGCCAAGGAGTACGGCCTCATAGACAACGTCATCACAACCAGAAAGGCTGCTGAGGACGCAGAGGATAAATAAGAGGGAGATAATAATGGCAGGAAGAGGTAACAACATCAATGATATAAGATGCTCATTTTGCGGAAAGACGCAGAACCAGGTTCGCAAGCTTATTGCGGGACCGAACGGAGCTTATATCTGCGATGAGTGTATAGAAATCTGCACAGAGATCATCGATGAGGAGTTCGAGGAAGAGGAATACAAAGAGGATTATGAGATAAACCTCCTAAAGCCGGTCGAGCTCAAAGAGTTCCTCGATGACTATGTAATCGGACAGGAGCAGGCAAAGAAGGTTCTCTCTGTTGCTGTCTACAACCATTACAAGAGAATACTTTCCGGAGACAAGACCGATGTTGAGCTTCAAAAGAGTAATATCCTGATGCTCGGACCTACGGGTTCCGGAAAGACATTGCTTGCGCAGACTCTTGCGAGAGTGCTCGGAGTTCCGTTTGCGATCGCTGATGCAACGACTCTGACCGAGGCCGGATATGTCGGAGAGGATGTGGAGAATATCCTCTTAAAGATCATACAGGCTGCGGATTATGACATCGAGCGCGCGCAGACAGGCATCATCTACATAGATGAGATAGATAAGATAACCAAGAAATCCGAAAATGTATCGATCACCAGAGACGTATCCGGAGAGGGTGTACAGCAGGCGCTTCTCAAGATCCTTGAGGGAACTGTCGCATCCGTTCCGCCGCAGGGTGGAAGAAAGCATCCTCAGCAGGAGCTTATCCAGATCGATACCACCAACATCCTCTTTATTTGCGGAGGAGCGTTTGACGGACTTGAGAAGATAATCGAATCCCGTATGGATTCCAAGTCGATCGGATTTAATGCGGAGGTCAAATCACTTGAGGAGAAGAATGTGGGCGAAGTTTTCAAAGAGGTTCTCCCACAGGACTTCATCAAGTTCGGACTTATACCGGAGTTTATAGGACGTGTTCCTGTTACGGTATCGCTTGAGAACCTTGACAAGGAAGCGCTCATAAGGATTCTCACAGAGCCGAAGAATTCACTGGTCAAGCAGTATCAGGCACTCTTCGATCTCGATGGAGTCCAGCTTGAGTTCAACCGTGATGCGCTTGAGGCAATGGCGCAGAAGGCACTTGCCAGAAAGACCGGTGCCAGAGGTTTGAGAGCCATAATGGAAGATGTAACACTTGATCTTATGTACAACATTCCGTCTGAGGAGTCGATAGACAAATGTGTCATAACAAAGGAAGCTGTCACCGACGGTGCGGCGCCGCTTGTCGAACTCGATGGAGAACAGATGGAGTATAAGGGGCGTGTCAGCTAGTGGAAGATAATATTTTAAGAATGCCTACCATCGCCGTAAAGGGGATGGTAGTGCTGCCTCATGTAATGACGCATTTCGACATCAAACATCCAGAGACAATACGCGCAGTTGAGGTGGCAATGCTTTCGGACGAAAGTATTTTTTTAGTTACACAAAAGACAGAAAATAGCGGGACTATAACGGAGGATGACCTGTTTGAAATTGGAGTTATTGCCAAGATCAAACAGGTCATTAAACTAAAAGAAAAAGAAATCCGCGTTCTCATAGAGGCGAGGAGCAGAGCGAGACTCTGGAACATGGAAAAGACCGACGGCTACATGGCGGCGGACGTAATTATGTTGGATGAGCCGCCGCTTGCGACAGCCAATGAGACCAAGGCGATGATGGGCGGACTCAATGAGCTGTTCGGACAGTACTGCAAGTTAAACGGCAGAATGAACAATAATCTCGCGTCTGAATTCGCGAAGATAAAGGATCTGTCAAACCTTATGGATCAGATGGCGAATGCGCTTCCGGTTGAATTTACCGAAAAGCAAAAGGTCTTGGAGGCTAACGATCTGATGCTTCGCTATGCGGTGCTTGTTACGACCATGCTAAATGAGATAGAAGTCTTTATGATAAGGAACGATATCCAGGAGAAACTAAAGAGCAGGGTTGACAAGAATCAGCGCGAATACATATTGAGAGAACAGCTGAAGGTAATAAGAAAAGAGCTTGGCGATGACGAGGAAGATTCCGATGTCGATCAGTATCTTGAGCGCACGATGAAACTCAATGCTCCCGAGGAAGTAAAGGAAAAGCTCAAAAAAGAGATAAAGAGATTCAAGACCTTAAGCGCCGGATCTTCGGAGAATGCGGTGAGCCGCACCTATATAGAGACCCTTTTGGAGCTCCCGTGGGACAATGTCTCAGAGGACAATACAAACCTTGATCACGCACAGGAGATTCTCGACGAGGATCACTACGGCATGGAGAAGGTCAAGGAGAGAATGCTCGAGTTTTTGGCGGTCCGCGCCATGACCGAGATGGGAAAGAGCCCGATAGTATGCCTTGTGGGACCTCCGGGTACCGGCAAGACATCCATAGCAAAGTCAATTGCGAGGGCTCTCGATAAAAAGTATATAAGGGTATCACTCGGAGGCGTTCGCGATGAGGCGGAGATTCGCGGACACAGACGCACCTATGTCGGGGCTCTCCCGGGACGTATAATCGAGGGATTAAAAGATGCCGGGGTTAAAAATCCGTTGATGCTTCTCGATGAGATAGACAAGACCGGTACCGATGCCAGAGGCGACACAGCATCGGCACTTCTTGAGGTGCTCGACAGCGAGCAGAATGTCCGCTTTAAGGATCATTATGTAGAGCTTCCGGTTGATCTTTCGGAGGTGCTTTTTATCGCGACGGCAAACTCCGTTGCAGGGATACCGAGACCGCTTCTCGACAGAATGGAGCTCGTAGAGGTCAGTTCCTACACCGAAAATGAAAAATATCACATTGCCAGAGAGCATCTGATCCCGAAACAGCTTGAGGCTAACGGACTTAAGAGCTCACAGCTAAAGATCTCGGACAGCGGTTTGAAGAAGCTGATCCGCTCCTACACCAGGGAGGCAGGCGTCAGAAATCTTGAGAGACGCATCGGGGAGCTGTGCCGCAAAGCAGCCAGAGCGATATATCAGGACGGCAAGAAATCACTCAGCATAAGTTCCAGAAATATAGAGGAGATCCTTGGAAAAGAGAAGTACGATTTCAATCGCAGAAACACGAAGGATGAGGTTGGGATCGTCAGGGGTCTTGCGTGGACGAGTGTTGGCGGAGACACCCTTGAGATCGAGGTAAACATCATGCCGGGCAAGGGTGAGCTGAAACTTACGGGTAAGCTCGGAGACGTTATGAAGGAGTCAGCTTACGCTGCGCTTTCGTACGTCAGGTCGGTAGCTTCGAATTACGGGGTGGAGCCGAAATTCTTCTCTGAGAATGAGATCCACATCCATGTTCCGGAGGGCGCGGTTCCAAAAGACGGACCGAGTGCCGGAATCACGATGGCGACAGCGCTTTTATCCGCGATCACAGGGATCAAAGTCAGATGCGACGTCGCTATGACCGGAGAGATAACCCTTCGCGGAAGAGTACTTCCGATCGGAGGTTTGAAGGAAAAACTTCTCGCGGCAAAGAATGCCGGCATAAAGAGAGTCTGCGTTCCGAAAAAGAACGTGCCGGATGTCGTTGAGGTATCCGATGAGATAAAAGAGGGACTCGACATCGTCTTTGTGGAGAAGATGAGTGAAGTATTAAATGTAGCTCTCAGATTAGGTTGAGAGCCGGACGCTGAACCTGTCGAAGCGTCAAAGATTCAGGTTGATAAATATGATAATAAAAAAAGTAGAACTGGAGACAGTCTGCGGACCGACCAGCACCTTCCCGGAAAACATTCATCCGGAGATAGCCTTTGCGGGTCGCTCAAATGTGGGAAAGTCCTCGCTCATAAATGCGCTTATGAACAGGAAGTCGCTTGCGAGAACTTCCTCACAGCCGGGCAAGACGCAGACAATAAACTATTACAACATAAATGATGAGATGTATCTTGTCGACCTGCCGGGTTATGGATATGCGAAAGCGTCAAAGACCGAGCAGGAAAAATGGGGAAAGATGATAGAAAAGTATCTGACCACATCGAAACAGCTTAGGGCCATCTTTTTGCTCATTGATATAAGACATGACCCCACAGCCAACGACAGACAGATGTATGACTGGGTCGTATATCAGGGCTTCGAGCCTATCATAGTAGCGACAAAGCTCGACAAGATAAAGAGAAGTCAAAAAGACAAACAATTGAAGGCGATAAGGACGGGGCTTGGCGCACCGTCCGATATTATGATGGTTCCTTTTTCGGCTCAGACAAAGCAGGGAAGGGAAGAAATATGGGAGATAATGGATGGATACGTCATCGGTTAAAGGCGGAAGAAAAAAATACTTGTTTGTGATCGTGATGCTTCTCGCCATCCTTGTGATAGGCAGCCTTCTCACTGCACTGTATGCAAGATATGATGCAAAGAATCAGACCGGGGAGGACAAGCTCAATGTCGTTACCTCGTTCTATCCCATGTATATCGCGACCATGAACATAATTGAGGGCGATGATGGCGTAAATCTTAAAAACTTGAGTGAGCCAAAGACAGGATGTCTTCATGATTATCAGCTGACATCAGATGATATGAAATTGCTCTCGGGCGCAGATGTTTTCGTGGTAAACGGAGGAGGGATAGAGAATTTCCTCTCAGATGTCGCTGCCGAATATCCGGATCTTGTGATAATAGAAGCCTGTGAGGGGATAGAGCTTGATGAGGACAACCCACATGTCTGGATGGATCCGTCTCTGTACCAAAAGCAGGTTGAGAATATCAAAAACGGTCTGGCAGGGTTTAATCCCGACTCGTCGGATATCTATGAGAATAACGCCAAAGCGTACGAGGCTAAAGTTGAAGAACTTGCAAATGAGGCAGACGAGATTGCCGGGGCAAAAGGCGGCTCTTCTGTCGTGGCGTTTCAGGAGTCATTTGAGTATATAGCCGGGGCGTGCGGATATGATGTCTCGTTTGTGCTTGATCTCGATGAGGAGAGGCAGGGTAGCGCCGGAGAGGTTGCTGATGTCATGGCGGCTCTCTCAAAGATGGAGAATCCGGTTGTGATCACAGATGAGCTCTATGGCAGTGATATGGCAAATACTGTTAAGAATCAGCTGCCGCAGGCAAAGATAATTTATATAGACCCTCTTGTTACGGGGGATTACTATTTGGATGCATATATAGAAAAGATGAGCGAAAATCTGGAGAAGCTTAGATGAAAAGAATAATTGAGCCCTGCGGACTTCACTGTATAAAGATGCATGATATCGGGGTGAGTTTTGGAGATCAGGTGGTACTCGAAAACATCAATCTTCACATTCACTGCGGAAATATTGTGGCGATAATCGGCAAGAACGGCGGAGGAAAGTCAACCCTCGTCCGGGCTCTTATCGGTGAGGTGCCTCACACGGGCACTATCGAATTCAAGGATCTTAAGGATAACAGACTAAAAAAACTAAACATAGGATACGTTCCGCAGAAGCTCGAGATCGAAAAGAATATGCCGCTTTCGGTTTACGATATGTTTGCCAGCTACCAGTCAAACGTTCCGGTGTTTTTCAAGAAATCGGCAAAGCTTAAGGCGGAATACGAAAAGCTCCTCG
>CAJOQF010000098.1 GCA_905236295.1 uncultured Eubacterium sp.
AGCGATGGTACATCCGACCACTTCTATCAAATCCTTCGGATCCAGTTCTATCTGAAATCCCAACTTGCCGGCGCTGACAAATATCTTATCTAAGCCTGTCGCAGTCTCGTGGATAAATGTCGGAAACGGTTTCTTCATACCGATCGGCGAGCAGCCGCCGTGAATATATCCCGTAAGCGGGAGCAGCTCCTTTTGTTTGATCATCGCGATCGCTTTCTCTTTGGCAGCCTTTGCGGCTTTTTTAAGATCCAGCTCCGCCTCCACCGGCACCACGAACACATAGTATGCGCCTGACTTTCCCTGTGTCACAAGCGTTTTAAAGACCTTTTGCGTTTCCTCCCCCAGGATGCCTGCGATCTCAGCTCCGCTCATTGTCGGATCCTGTTCATAAGCGTGGCTTTCATACGCTATCTTCTTGCTGTCAAGAACACGCATAACGTTTGTCTTTTCCTGCTTTTTCATACTATATTACCTGCCTTCTCATATTTACAAACTCATTCCCGCATATAATAACATAAAACAACGAGCTGTGTCACGCAACACAGCTCGCATTCTTATTTCTTATCACCAGTATTATTTAACTTTATGTAAAGATCCGTTCTACTGAATCTTCACACTTGCTATATACTCCTCAAGCGCCTTTATATCGAATATTCCACTCTCAGTTCTTCCAACTCCTGTAAGTATTCGGCTTCACTGTTTCTAAGCAACCTCTGATTCTGATGAATATTCATAGTGTTTTCTGCCGTATCCAGAATGCATCCCGAAATATTCGAACAATGGTCAGCAACTCTCTCCAGATCCGTGAGCAGATCCGACCATACAAATCCGGCCTCTACTGAACATTCCCCTTTCTGGAGGCGGAGAATATGTCTGGTACGAAGTGCCTCTTTCAGTTCATCGACTATCTGCTCTAACGGCTCGGTTTTTCTAGCCGAATTCATATCCGAATCCCTTAAAGCCGCATACGACAAGTCAAGAGTCCCCTCAACAGCACGCACCATGATGTCATATTCTTTCTTTGCGGCATCAGAAAAAACAATTTTTTTATTCTGCATTTCCTCAGCCGACTCAAGAAGGTTTACCGCATGATCCGCAATTCTTTCATAGTCACCAATAAGCTTCATATATTTCGTCGCTTTTGCGCTCTCTTCAACACCAAGCTGTGTAGAGGTCAATTTTACCAGATACGTTCCAAGAATATCTTCCAAATGGTCTGTTTCGTCCTCCGCCTCTCGAATACGCCGTGCTTTATCTTCATCATATTCGGAGATTGCGCCAATGCTTTCCTTTATCGCGCTCATCGCCGTTTTTGCCATGGAATCCAACACTTCTCCGCACCTTGCAAGTGCCAGTCCGGGGCTGTTTAACAGACGTTCATCCAATTCTACAACGTGTTCTACTGCATCCGTGTCCGGTATGAGCTTTATTACCAGTTTTTCCAACAGTCCGGCCAACGGAAGCATCAGCAGGGTACAAAGTATATTAAACATTGAGTGACACATTGCTATTCCAGTAAGACTCGCTGATTCACCTAGTATCTGAGGCATCGCAACAGCTTTAACTATACAAAATACTGTTAGCCATACCGCCGTTCCTATTACATTAAAGCTGAGATGCACCAGCGCCGCGCGCTTGGCATTCTTATTTGCCCCGATCGAAGAAATGATGGCTGTAACGCAAGTTCCTATGTTTTGTCCCATTATGATCGGAATCGCCGCGCCATAAGTTACTGCACCGGTGGATGAAAGTGCCTGTAGTATTCCAACAGACGCCGAACTTGATTGTATTATCGCTGTCAATATTGCTCCGGCAAGCACTCCAAGTACCGGGTTGGTAAATGCCAGAAACAGATTCTGGAATTCCGGCAGATCCTTAAGTCCCGATACCGCCCCGGACATGCTTTCCATTCCAAACATAAGAGTTGCAAACCCCAAAAGGATCATTCCCGTATCCTTTTTCGTTGACTCTTTGGCGAACATATATAAAATTATTCCAATTAGTGCAAGGATCGGTGTAAATGAAGACGGCTTCAAAAGTTTTACAAATATACTATCGCTGCTGATTCCCGACAAACTGAGAATCCACGCTGTTACAGTCGTTCCGACATTTGCACCCATGATCACGTTTATTGCCTGTCGCAGTGACATAAGTCCTGAATTGGAAAATCCAACTACCATTACCGTGGTCGCCGATGAACTCTGTATCACCGCCGTCACTCCAAGTCCTGTAGCCAATCCCGTAATTCTGTTTGTTGTAAGTTTGCCCAACAGCATTTTCAATCTGCTGCCCGCACGTCTCTCTAATGCCTGTCCCATTATGGACATGCCAAAAAGGAACAGACTTAATCCTCCTATTAAACTCAAAATACTAAATATGTTCATCATTTTCTCCATTCGGTATTATTACTTTTATTTCTGTACCTTCGCCAACCTTACTGTCCACATCGATCCTTCCTTTATGAATCAAAACAGCGTGCTTGACTATGGAAAGACCCAAACCGGTACCTCCCACCTCCTTGCTTCGACTCTTGTCCACTCTGTAGAATCGCTCAAAGATTCGTTCTCTGCTTTCCTCAGGAATCCCAATGCCCGTATCGGTAACGCTTATCACGGTATCAAACCGTTTTGGCTTCACCCTGATCTTTACACTCCCCCCGGAACGGTTATACTTTATGGCATTGTCGCAAAGATTGTATATAATGCTGTACAGCAGCTGCGGTATTCCTCTTATCGGGGCATCTGAGCCCTCGATAAAAAGCTCGACATTATAATCAGCCGCAGCCACCTCCAGACTGTCGACCGCATTTTCCGCAATCCTGTACACATCACAATCTTCTCGGCTCATTTCAACGCCACCGTTATCCAATCCGGTCAGATCAATTATATCTTCTACCAACCGTGTTATACGCGATGATTCCTCCCGGATCTTACCCGCAAACGGCTTTATATCCTCCTCCTTCACCATTTCATTCTCAAGAAGTTCCGCGTATCCCGATATTGCGTGCAGCGGAGTCTTCAGTTCATGCGACACATTCGCGGTAAACTCCTGCCTTATCAGCGCTGATTTTTCTATCTCCTTCTTATCCCGCTTCAACTGTTCCTGTTGGTGATGGATCCGTCTCAAAAGCGGAGCAAGCTCTTTATACTCGTCCTTATCGATATGTTTCAACGGATCATCCGGGTCAATACTGTTTATTGGCTGCAATATCCTCTTTGTCAGCCTCGATGCAAGGACAAAGGACAAAACAAAGGCTATCAATATCACAAAACATATCGGTTGAGCAAAACCGAAGAGAAGTCTCCAGACCGCCATCTGAACAATTGACAGTCTAAGCACAGAACCATCCGGCAAAAGCATTGCCGAGTACAGCTGCTTATCCGACAGGGTACTTGAAAAACGTGAGCTTTCTCCATACCCATCAGCCAGAGCCTCTTTTATCTCCTCTCTTTCCAA
>CAJOQF010000099.1 GCA_905236295.1 uncultured Eubacterium sp.
AGGTTCCGCACATATTCAGTACGGTTCTGCGCTTTATATAGGCATAAAAGCTGCTTTTTCTCTAAAATCGTAGGATTCCTCGGAATGTTGATGATTGACATTTTAGCGATATGGCTATATACTATAAGCATATCACGACGCAGGGATGTACCGAAAGGAGAGATACCTAAGGCGAACCTGCTTTTTTATTGCTATTGTCTTTTTTGTTCGGAACATATTGTATTTTTGATTTAATGCTTTCGCTATCGAGATAGTCTCTGTATATATCAGGTGTTCTCTTTCTGTAGAGAGAGGATATCCCTTTCTTGCTTGGTGCTAACAGTTTTTCAAAGCGGTCTTTTGATATCAGATAGTCTACCATCCGCCAGTAATCACCATCACCGGAAACGAGAATGATTTTGTCAAATCCGGTATTTTCAATAATGCTTTTCATTACCATAAATACTATATCCGTATCCACATTGCCCTTTTTCCGGCTCACAGATGATTCTGAATGCTCCCTGAAAACAACAATATAACCATACCGCTGGAGATCGTTATAAAGCTCCTGGTGTTTAGGGTCGTATGCGCCGATAAAATAATAAGCATCGGATACATTGTATTTGTCCTTTAAGTAGATGCGGAAGCGTCTTAAATCTACTGTCCATGGGTTATTGGCTTTTGCTGTTCCAAATCGAAGGTTTTGCCCGTCTATATATGCGGTATTTGCATTGCGTTTTTCTTCGCATTTATCGTTGCCTACAGCGGTGTCGGTTTGCTGTGATTTGTTTTCTTTTGTTTCGACATCTTTACCTGTCATGACGTTACCTCTCAATCGGTTTTCTTCATTATAATAATGATGAGCTTTTCTTGCAAACTTAATTAGTATCTGCCGGATCCTTTCGTGGCTGATGCCGTACCGATTGCCAAGATCTTGATACGTAGGTTTCTCGGACAAATAAATCTTTACGATTTCTTTATCTCTATCAACCATACTTACCCGATCCATATAGTCAATAAGATTTTCTTCGTAAATCTTTTGTATTATGTCTGATTTCATACTAATTTTCCTTCAAGCACCGTCTTGGAAAGTATATCCATGCTTTCATTTGCCTCATCCAATATTTTAGTCATATATTCAGTCATATAATCAACATCAGGAATTTCGTTTTTTTCCGGAAGTAATACTGTCAATTGAGAAGCACGCTCCCATGTACATTTGTCATCATAACTGAATTTGTCCTTTATAGCTTTTTCAAGAACTGATGCCAGAAACATCAATGCGTATTTTGAAGAGAGTTTAAACAATGGCTTTACAAGATAAGCGTCCCACAGCACACCAGTCTTTTGAGGTTGTGCATACACATCGCCAGTAGCTATAGCACCATTTTGAACTATATCTATAGTCATTTCTGCAGTTTCAAAATCATCTTCTCTGCCATAATACATAATCCCATTGTTTCCGTGTTTAGCATTTACAAGAGGTATAGAAAACTCCTCATTCTGTATTTCCGAGACATCTAATGCTTTATTGAAATTTGGATTTTTAATACATAAGTTTAGCTTCTCAAATATATCACCTAAAACAAATGTTTTCCAGCGTTCTGTGTTTATTTTTTTGTATTCGTTATTGGCTCGTCTCAGACTCTTAAGGCTCGCCTCAGACTCATCCATGATTTTACGCATATATGCGTCCATATATGCGTAATCTGGCGCGCCGGTTTTTGTGGCAGGAAGTTTTAGTCCTTGCACAGAAATGGTTCGGGAGTTTATCTGGTCATTATATGAAAACTTCGTAAGAGCTGCTCTTAACACAGCGGATATGAATAATCCACTCATTTCATTCAAATATTCATTGCGTAAAAGCAATATAGCAGAGCCTGCACCACCACGACCTAGAAAATCCGTGGGCTGATAAAATGCAGATCCATCCAGCGGGCTAACAGAGATACAACCTTTTGCATCTAATGTCTCATCGCATGATGGTTCACACCATTTTACAACACCATTGTTATAGTTTCCTGATGCAACAAAGGGGACATCGCCTTCCTTATATTTTGCTTGTGATCTGGCAATAGGTCGGCTAACTTCAAACAGTTCACCGACGGTAAAGTCTTTCCATCCAATCGTATCAATCTTTTCCATCACCCTTACCTGCCCTTATAGAGATACTTACGCCATCATCCGTGCTCTTAATCTTGCTGGAATACATAGCTGCATTCAGCAGTTTATCTGAAAACTCTTTTGCATCAATGCCATGTTGGAACATCAGATAGTCCATTGCTGTCTTTCTAAAGTCCTCTTTGAAAACTTCAAAGGGCTTCTCCGGCATCTGATATGACAGATGCTCGGACGGCTTGATCCATTGCGCTGTGCCATAGTTGTCATCGCGAAGTTTCCGGATGCTGTCCACCCAATAACGCTCGATAGCAGGCCACTTATGCCGCACATCATGTCTGCCTTTATTCTTGACCGTCTCTAATCCGTCTGTCTCCATATAACAGCCAAATATTTCATTATCGCCCTGTGGAACGCCTGTTTCAAATACAAATATTGAGGTCGTTACGCCTACCCCAAAGAACAGATCTTCCGGCAGTTTGATAATCTTTGTAAGCCGGTGGTTTCTTAATATTCGATTTATCTGCGTCTTACTAACCTTCTCAAGTTTTTTGTCCGGGAGGATAAATCCGCACATTGTTTTAGCAGGAACGCTATCCAGCATATTCTCAACGATTGTCATACAGCCATATTTGTTCTCGTATGGCGGATTCATAAGTACTTTGGTGATCTTTTTGCCGGCTATCCACTTGCCGGCTTCTTCTGTCCGGGCATCCATCTGCTCCAGGTTTGTTTTGCCGTCTTTGTGAATCAGCATATTCGCACAGGCAAGAGCGTAGATCTCCTTGTCAAATTCAATCCCATAGAGTTGTTCTCGCTTGATTTTTATAGCATCTTTGGTCTGTACGCCCCCTGCCTCATGTATCATGTTTGCCATGGCTTTCACCAGAAATCCACCGGAACCGCAACAACCGTCCAGCACGCGGTCGCCTTTATTTACATCCAGTATCTTATACATAAAGTCCGTTATATGCTCCGGTGTAAATACCTGTCCTGCTTCAGATTTCTTTTTATACCGATTAAATTCGTTGAAGAAAATACCCATTACATCTTCGCCGCGCCATGCATCGGAATTAAGGCAATCAGATATTTCCGTCACCCAGTCTATAAATTCTCCGATGAGATCTTTTATGCGTTGCTGCTGCTTGGCATCCTCCGAACTCACATCAAGATTCATTTCGATGCGCGCAAAAACATCTGTCAGGATACCTAACTTCCGGTTCTGCTGCTTGTCACGAATAAGCTCTTTGTTTAGGCAGTTCAGTATCGCATTATGGAACTCTGAATAATCCATGCCCTTTACCATTAAGGCGTCGTATCGCTTTGCAACCAGGGAGCACGCAGTAAAGATCATTCTGTGATACAGGTTCTTTATTCCAAAATTAAAATGCAGACAATTATTGATTTTGGCGGTCAGTTCGTAAATATGCTCCTTATCTATGCTATCGTTCATAAAGAGAGATGCGTAATATTCCAGCCTCTGTAACTGTTTTACCGTGTCTATTTCTTCTGTGTTTATAAAAACGCGGATGTCATCACCATTATAAAGTATGCCTACCACCTTATCGTATTTTGATTCTACGATTTTAATATTTTTCTTCAATTCAGCGACTTGCTTTTCTCCTAAGTTGATATATGAGGCTTTTGTTTCAAGTATTATAGCGACATCATTGTGATTGTTTGGCAAGTACCATCCATCAGGTTTATCAGCCACGCCGGCAAATCCAAGCTGATTAAATGTTTTTAGCTGACCAACGCCGGAAATGGCGATATCGCTATCCATAAAACCTAATATATCGCGCGCTTTATCACGAACTTCATCTTCGGTTAATTTAGTTATCATACTCATTCCCCTACTAAGTAAATTCTTTCCCCGGTTTCATTTATAGTTACTGACAATTCAAGCGTACAGTCTAAAGCGTTGCAGATCTTCTGAAGATCCTCGATAGAAAAGCTATTACGCTTGAATTTGTTATACATATTGTTAGGGGTCATTCCGACCATCTCTGCCAGCTTTGATTTTGCTATCTTTTTCTTAAATAATAAGTATTCTAACTGCTCAATAGACATAGTTTGCTCCCTTCTATTTGATACACTTTAATACACTTTTATACTGTATAAAAGTGTATTAAACACTTATAAAGTCATAGCCTTTAAGAGTGGTTTTCCAGATACTCTTTAGCTGCAAACGACATTGCAAGGCTAAGCGGCATATTGTTTTCATTACAATATGCTGTAAGCTGATCCCGAAGATCCTCCGTGACGGAAAAGGAAAGCTGCACTTTCTTTTTCGTCACTTTAGGACGACCGATCTTGTTGCCATTAACTCCGACAGTATTGCCGTTTTCATCTTTGGAATACTGCATCTTTTTCTCGGTCTTTTTCGATGTCGCTTTAGGAGCTGTTGTTTTAGTTTCTTTTGGGGCA
>CAJOQF010000100.1 GCA_905236295.1 uncultured Eubacterium sp.
AACGGACTATCAGTATGCGGCCTATCTGACAACGGCTCTGAAGGAATGCGGCATCACCGGGACCATCGAAAACCGGGATGCGCAGGAGCAAATGGTCAGCACCCTCGATCCGGTCTGCCGCGAAGGCTTCGCAGTGATCGTGGAAAATATAGATACCGTGAATTAAACGAAAAAACAAAGGGTGCACCTTGCTTGATGCTTATAGACTGCGTTCCGGTAACATGATATAATCGGGGCGTGGTCTGAATTTGGATATGGCGATCTGATTTATGAGATATGTTTATGTCATTGGAGATGATGTGTATGGAGAAATTATACGCATATGCATATTTCAGCAATAGGAAAAGGAATATCAAATGTTGCAATATAGAGAAATGACAGAGGCAGACAACGCGGCGGTGGCTGCCCTTGTGAGAGATAATTTAAAACAGTTTGGACTGGATATTCCGGGGACAGTATACTTTGATGAAGGACTGGATCATCTGAGTGACTTTTACGGGAATGATGAGCGCAGATATTTTGTGATTGAAGATGAGAACGGAATCGTGATCGGCGGGATCGGATATGCGGGCTTTGAACTGATGAAAGATACGGCAGAGCTTCAGAAACTGTATCTGGCAGATACTGCTAAGGGCTGCGGCTTGGGTTATGAGCTGATCGGATTCATTGAGGATAAAATGCGGGAGGCAGGCTATAAGCAATCCTACCTTGAAACGCATGATAATCTGCAGGCGGCGATCCACATCTATGAAAAATGCGGATATAAAGAAATCGAGCGCCCGAAGGAAGTGGTTCATTCTGCGATGAATCGTTTTTTCGTTAAGGCACTGTAGAGTAGGATTTTTTTCTCAGCGTAATCGGATAGGAGTATTTTTATGGCAAAGCAGAATATCTTTGACAATGAGGTTTTCTTTCAAGAATATAGTAAACTTCGTGAGCGCGAGGTGAATGCGAATAATCTGTTTGAGATTCCGACATTATATGCACTTCTTCCGGATCTTAAAGAGAAGCGGATCTTGGACTTGGGATGCGGAACAGGAGAACGCTGTATGGATTACCTGAAAAGAGGAGCAGTATCGGTTACCGGTATTGATATTTCCGAGAAAATGCTTGCTGTAGCAAAGAGCGAAAACAATGATCCGAACATCACATATCTGAAAATACCAATGGAAGATATAGGAGACCTTGAAGGAGAGTTTGATGTGGCAATCAGTTCTCTGGCTTTGCATTATGTGGAGGATTTTTCCGGTGTGGTAAAAAATGTTCGAAGGCTTTTGTGTGAGGGAGGAGTGTTTATTTTTTCGCAGGAGCACCCGCTTGCAACATGTTATTCAGGTACCGGCGACAGATGGACCCGCGATGAGAACGGTAAAAAGATTCATGTGAATATTGCGAATTATTGTGTGGAAGGAAGAAAAGATTCTACATGGTTTGTCGAAGGTATTCAGCGGTATCATAGGATGTTTTCGACTATAGTAAACACACTTGCCGATAATGGATTCCGGATTGTTAAGATGGAGGAGCCCTATCCTACAAAAGAGATTGTTGAGAAGTATCCTGACTATTATGATCTTTATCACAAACCGGATTTCCTGTTTGTGAAGGCGGTCAAAAATTGATGGATCCGGATATTTAAGAATCGGGGGAGACTTTACAAGTGAAGAATATCAGAATGCAGATCCGGAAAACTCTGAGATCCATATCTATATCGGGATCAAAGGATAAAAACATTACGGAGGGGTGATACAATGACAAATGTATATGAAGAGTGTCCGGTATTGGAAAATGAAAGATGGCTGTTACGCCTGATAGAAAAAGGTGATGCGGAGGATCTGATTAATGTTTAGAGTGATAAGAATGCATTACCGTTTTTTAACAGTGATAACTGCGATGGTGACAATTTCTACTATCCGACAAGAGAGCAGATGGATAAGGCAATTGATTTCTGGCTCTATTCTTATCGGGAAAAATGGTTTGTGCGATGGGTGATCATAGACAAGACGATTTCAAAAGCGATTGGCACCGTGGAATTATTTCATCGGCCGGATAACGGGGATTTCGGCGAGGTGGGAGTACTTCGATTGGATGTCGGCAGTACATACGAGAAGTCTGATCTGTTGGAATCGTTGTTTGGGCTGATCCTTCCTCCGGCTTATGATCTTTTTGACTGTGACAGGATCATTTCAAAGATTCCGATCTATGCGGTAGAGCGTATGGAAGCGGCAAAGAAATGCGGATTCAAAGAATCGGAACAGTATCTGATCGGAAAAGGAGATTACGCATATAACGGATACTGGATTGTTGAATCTTAACATATGTCAATGCGAATAATATAAAGTAATGGTATTGTTTCTTTCAGGAGGTGACATCATGAAAGAAAATGATATC
>CAJOQF010000101.1 GCA_905236295.1 uncultured Eubacterium sp.
GCGCTGACCGGAACCACCGGACGCGTGCTGCAGATGACTGCGCCGTCCGGTTTTAAGTAACCAAGCGCTCTCACCACCTCGGCAGGTTCAAAACCTATTATAATATCGGCCTCTCTCTCTCCGACTATCGGCGAATATATTCCGCTTCCCATTTTTAAAAAGCTTACAACACTTCCGCCTCGCTGAGCCATACCTATAGTCTCGGCGCTCTTTACATCTATATCCTGTTTCATTGCGGCCGAAGCGATCAGCTTTGAAGCCAAAACCGTTCCCTGACCTCCGACTCCGCACATAACAATATTTTTATTCATATCTGCCTCCGTCTAAGATACACCAAAGTTCTTTGCCTCGCCGCCGCTTATCGCTCCAACCGGGCAAACCTGTTCGCACAATGTACATCCGGTACACTGCGTGGTATCAATAAACGCCTTTCCATCTTTTAGGATCACCCCCGGACATCCAAGCTCATTTATGCATTTCCTGCATGAGATGCACTTATCTGCATCGACATGGGCTCTTCCACCCTTCGGCTTGAATCTGACGATACAAGGATATCTGAATATGATCGCCTTCATGCCCTTTTGGGAAGCCACCCTCTTTACAACCTCTACCGACTTTTCAAGCTCAAGAGGATTCAATGTCTCAACTGTCTCTATCCCGATTCCGCGAAGAGTCTTTTCTATGTCCGCACTCTCTACCGTCTCACCCATCATTGTAAGTCCGGTTCCAGGATGAGGCTGATGTCCGGTCATTGCCGTGGTAGAATTGTCCAGAATGACAAGCGTCATATCAGCCTGATTGTAGAATCCGTTTACCGCTCCGGTTATGCCCGATGCAAAGAATGTGGAGTCTCCGACGAACGCAAATGCCTTTGTATCCGGTTCAACGTGATATACGCCCTGTGCTATGTTTATCCCGGCACCCATGCAAAGACAGGTATCGCACATATCAAGCGGCTGTGCATTTGCAAGGGTATAGCACCCTATATCGCCGCAGAATATCGTCTTTTGACCTTTCATCGCCTGCTTTACCACATAGAACGAAGCCCTGTGAGGACATCCCGCGCAAAGTACCGGCGGTCTCACCGGAAGTGTCGGGATCTCAGGAAAAGTATCATCCTCAACTATCTCATCAAGCCCCAGAAATACATTTACCGTACGCTTGATCTCTGAGAGTGTATTCTCTCCGGATGGTTTGACCGCCCCGGAAAGCTTTCCTGCGATCTTACATCTCACTCCGTATTTTCCACAGGTAAATATCAGCGCTCTTTCAATAAACGGATCGAGCTCCTCTATTACCAGCACTTCCTTGAGCCCTTCGAGAAACTCCTTTGCCTTTCCCTCCGGAAACGGAAACGGGGTTGCGACCTTAAGTATCCTCGGGTGATTGTATCTGTCCAAGCTGTCCATAAGGTATGCAAAGCTGATTCCATGGGATACAATTCCGTATCTCGAATCCTTGAAAGCTCCGCTTGCAGGAATTATCTCATTTTTTCCATATTGCGAAAAATACTTTGCAATTTCACTGTTTCGCTTCTCTATTTTAGCGTGGTTTGCATTTGAGAGTTTCGGAAAGATCACCCAGCGGAGACTGTCCTTTTTAAAGCCCTCATAATCTATTTTTTGATACTCGGATTCATCCTTTACTTCTATCGCCTCGTATCCGTGATCGATCCTCGTGGTCGGTCTGAAGATTACCGGTGTGGAATGCTTCTCGGAGAACTCAAAGGCATCCTGTATCATCTCATACGCCTCTTTTACCGAGGCCGGATCAAACACAGGAATCTTGGAATACATGCCAAATGTCCTCGTATCCTGTTCGGTCTGTGAGGAGATCGGACCTGGATCGTCGGATACCATAATGACCATTCCGCCCTTCACACCTATATACTCAAGGCTCATGATCGGATCCGATGCCACATTTAATCCCACCTGCTTCATCGTAACCAGCGCTCTGGCTCCGCTGTAAGCGGCACCGGCAGCAACCTCAACCGCCGACTTTTCATTTACGGACCACTCGACATGAATATCTCCGGTATTTCTCCCGGCGATCGTCTCCAACACCTCTGTCGACGGAGTACCGGGATAACCCGATACAACTTTAACCCCCGCCGCCATTGCGCCGAGGGCTATTGCTTCATTTCCCATTAAAAATTCTTTGTGCATTTAATCTACCCCTTACCTTAAACTCATATGATCATCTTAAGTTTCGTTTTATCTTAAGACTTTTTAAATAGCCCTTTTGTTCATCAGTAATGCGATAACTTTCGACTGACTTTTGTATCGCCTTGTTGTGCGTCCAGTCATCCAGGTTTCTGCCTTCGATATATGGAAGCACCTCATCATACTGCTTCGCAAGTGCCGTGGCAAAATACCACGCAATCATCATATTTACATAATACTCTTGTGAGCGGATCGCCGCAACCATCTTTGGATACTCCGGATCAAAATCCTCATCAAGAAAATGCTGCATCAGCATTCCCATTCCAAACCTGATAGTGTAAGTCCTATCGGAAGCCATCCACTTCTTAATATGAACCAAAAGTTCTTCCCTATGTTTCTTAAATATTTTCGGGGAGAGCTGATCGCAGGTCGCCCAGTTATCTACATACGGCAAAAAGCTCTCCACCTCATCCATGCATCGCTCAAAGTCTTTTATTTCCGATATCAAAAAAGCATGCAGCTGATTCTCGTCAAAATATTTATGTGGGATGTCTTTTAGAAAATCTTCAAAACCATTCTCCTTTACAAGCTTCTTTGCATATTTTCGAAGCAGAGGGGTTCTCACACCTATTACATTTTCTTTATCAACCGTCGGGATAAGCTTGCTTTGAAAGTCTCGGTACTTTATATCCTGCATCTCAAACAACTGCGTTCTGATCTCATCTGTCATGTATTTTCCCTCTTAAAACAAACAGCAAAATCCGTTTATATCCATATATAAAATAACCCTGTAAAAAGCATTATAAAACAATAAATTTTTTTTTACAATAAATGCTTGACACAGATTTCCTAATAGTGTAATATAGCTTTTGTCGTCAAGAGATGCGATAGTGGCGTAGTTGGTAACGCGCGACCTTGCCAAGGTCGAGACCGCGGGTTCGAGCCCCGTCTATCGCTCTAGTTTAAGAGCACCGCAAACCTTTGTGTATCAAGGGGTTGCGGTATTTTTCTTTATGGGAAAGTTTACGATTTTACTGCATGAGTGTGCATGAGTGACTTGAAATTGCCCGTTATTACTGCATTTCGCGGCGGTGTCATCCGTGAAAATGTTGTCTCCATCAAGTATATTCTTAATA
>CAJOQF010000102.1 GCA_905236295.1 uncultured Eubacterium sp.
CCGCCATATCATACAGCGCTTCAAATCTGGTGCAGAGCACACCTTCGTTTGAGTAATTTGCATAGCGTGGGACAAATATTTTGTCACATTTTCCTATAAGCGCATCAATGTGCCCCCAAAGCAGTTTGCTTGAGAGGCACGCTTCATCTATGCCATATTTACTTCCGATATCAAGAATTCTTTTGTCGGTTTCGGGACTGACTATCGTCTCGATGCCGAGCTCTTCAAAAAAGCGCAGCCACATCACCTTGTATCTGTGATAGAGCATGGCTTTCGGTAATCCGATTTTCATAATTTCACCTTTAGATATATTTCCTCTGCTGGAAATAGTTTAAGTAGCCTTTGACCATCTCAAAGTCCACAGGAGAACATTTTATACCACTTCCCTTTAATAATGCAAGTGTATTTGAAATGTCATAGGTAGAGTTTGGTCCGATAAAATGTCTTATGATGCCCGGGTTAGTCTCCGAACCTCTTTCAAACAGGCATGAAAGCAGTGAGAGTGCGTTTCTGCCCGACTGGGCTTTGAGCTGTCTCTTCCAGTGCCTGAAGGTGGACGGATAAATGCGATATCCGCACTGGCGCATATAGTTTACCAGTCTTCTCATAGGCGTAGGGTTCGGATTTATCAGATGGAAATGCCTTCCGATCGCCTTTTGCTGTCTGGATATATGTATCAAAGCTTCGCTTACGTAATCTACCGGAGTCAGCTGCATGCGGTAAGGGGTGTAAGGCAGGCAGCCAAGCTGGATGGTTCCGACTATCATTCTGGAGATGAGATCGTCGAGATCCCAGATTCCGTTTGCGGAGCCGACAATGTCGCCCGGCCTGAATATAATGGTCTCAAGTCCACGCTTCTTTGCTGTCTCAACCAGGTGTTCGCTGACCCATTTTGTCTCGGAGTACGCCAATGAGAAGCCCTCGCATACATTGAGTTTATTCTCCTCGTAAATGACGTTTCCGATATTGTTCGGCGTGTCAAAGACACTGTATGACGAAACGTAGAAGAACAGCTTGTTCTTGGTGTCACAGGCAAATTTTAATGCCTCGAGAGTGCCGGTTACGTTCGTGTTTTTGAGATAGTTGTACGGGTACACGAAATTAAGCATGGCACCGTTGTGGTACACTGCCTCTATGGTTCCCTTTAACTGGTCGTAATCCTCGTCACTCATTCCAAGCTTAGGCTTTGTGAGATCCCCGGGGATCGGTCTGATATGTTTTTCAAAACCTTCCTCGTAGACACCGAAGTGATTCATTCTGTCGATTATTCTGCCCATGCCGGCTTCCTTGTCGGCAGCGCGAACGAGACAGTATATTTCAAGCTCATCATCCGGCACCGCCTTTATAAGAGAGCGCACAAGGTTGGATCCAAGGAATCCTGTAGCTCCGGTGAGGAAGATTTTTTTGACATCTTCTGGGTCGCACGGTTTTTCCTTTGGCGGAATGATGTACTCAGGCAATTTCGCCTCGACTTTGAGGTCGACGTGGTCGTTTGAGTATTTGGTGCCGGAGAGGATCCTTCTGATATAGTCGGATATTCCCACAACGGACGGGTCAAGCAGCATTTCCCTGAAATCGAGCTTGACGTTGAATTTGCTCTCGAGTCTGGTTAAGAATTCAAATCCCATCAGAGAGTCGCCGCCCAGCTCTAAGAAGCTGTCGTGTATATCATATTTTTCTATTCCGAGTATCTTGTCGAAGGTTGATTTTACCATCAAAAAGATATCGTCAGCCTTCTCAAGCTCAGAGCGTATAAATCCCTTTGGAGCTTCCGGCTCTGCGACGGTCATACTTCCGTGTTCACGCACTGAGTACAGTATAGGCAGGTTGTGTTTGTTGTACATCTGTGCAGTCTTGTGCATGCGAAGTTTGTTGTTGTCTGTTCGCGGAAGTGATTTTGCAGGAACAAACAGTATGTCGTAGAACGAGAATCCGAAATGTTTTGATATTACCGAGTTGATAAGCGATGCTATGCGAGCATAGTTGATCTTTGCTGTGGTTTCGACGCACGCAATTACGACCTCTTTTGTATCTGTTGTTAAAGAGAAGAAACCGACGCCGGCGGTGTTCAGGGTCGGAAGGGCGCGCTGTAATATAAGCAGCATATCATGCGGGTAGACATTGTGTCCGTTTATGATCATCATCTCTTTGCGACGACCTGTGATATAGACTCTTCCCTCGTGGATAAAGCCGAGGTCGCCCGTGCGGAAGAATTCGCCTTCCTGGTCGGTGAGAGTGAAGTGGAAATTCTTGTTGTCCGGGATGCGGCCCCAGTATCCGTCTGCTACGGACGGACCCTGTATGCAGATTTCTCCAAGCTTAAGCTCAGGGTTTGTCTTTTTTGTTTTCGGGTTTGCGGATATTATCTTCAATCCCTTTACCGGACGGCCGAGGCTTACGATCTCTTTTGCATTTTCAGCGTCGGAGAGTTCTATCTTGTTGTCATAGAACTTGTCCGGGTCGAGTTTTATCATGCGGTAATCCTCGGC
>CAJOQF010000103.1 GCA_905236295.1 uncultured Eubacterium sp.
CAGAGATCGTTTACAACATTATCCTGGCTGCAGCGGATAAATAAAGAGGAGAATTGATGAAATCACCACTCAGATATCAGGCTACAATATATGATTGCGGACATGGGAATTCTATATATGATCTAGTGCGCAAAAAGCACAAAAAAATGTTATGTCTTTTTTGACTGAATACTAAAAAAATTGTATAATATTTTTATTCTATCATAGTCAAAATTTAGTTGAGAAAATGAAAAACGATGGATTTAACACACCGCTTAAAATAATAGCGGACAACATTAAAACTCTTATCACAGGTGACTACAAAAAGGGTGATACGGATCTCAACACCCTTTGGAATATTACGTTGTTCTTTTTAGACCGCAGAGGCGTAAGTCCCTCACTTAAAGGAGTTAAAAAGTTATCCAAAGGACAGAAGAGCAAAGCGCTCAGATACTATTCGCCCTATATCAAAAGGATCTCAGACAGATACCACAGGATATACACAGCCAAATCCGGCAGATTCTCCCCGAGATATATGCCGGCTGATGTCTTCTATATGTACGTGGACAGGTATCTGTCAGATCGCAAGGCTGCGATATATCTGGACAACAAGTGTTACTATTATCGTTTGTTTTCAAATGTCAAGCTGCCCGAAGCCGTTGCGCTGCGAATCGGGGACACATGGCTTGACAGTGGATTAAAGCCCATCCCGTATAAGGCAGTGAGATCCATTGTCAAAAATGAGGATGAGCTGGTGGTAAAGGAAGCTTACAACTCTGAGGGCGGACACGGAGTAACCTTCATTGAAGGCGAAAAGCTTTGCCGTGAGTTTAAAGAGCGTGTGGATGAGCTTATCTGTGATGTAGTGATCCAGCGTCCGATAAAGCAGCATGCTCAGATGGCTGCGCTACACCCGCAGTCGGTAAATACACTGCGTATAGTCTCTCTCCTTACAAAGGATAAGATACAGATCTATGCTGTATGCGTAAGGATCGGAGTTGGAGAGGCGAGGATGGACAACGGATGGCAGGGCGGAATATTCTGTGCGGTTCGACCTGACGGCTCGTTAAAGGAATACGGAGTCAGACACGACGGCACGCGCACAAAGACTCATCCGGATCTGGGATACAGTTTCGCTGACAAAAGAATACCACATCTTGCAAAGGCGATCAGATTAGTAAAAAAAGCTCATGCATTTATGGGGCATTTCAGATTAGTTGCATGGGATATAGCCATCGACGAGAAGGGAGAGGCTGTTTTGGTCGAAGCCAATCTCACGATGGGAGCGATAAACGAGATTCAGATCTGTAATGGTCCTTTATTCAAAAAAGACACAGATAAGATTCTTTCAGAGGTTTTCAAAGGCAGGAGAAGGGTAACGACGCTATTATGAACAGAGATGACAGATTTTTAAAAAGAGAATATTTGAAGAATCTGTTTCCGTTGATTTTCTCAGTCCTCGGAGGGACTATAAATGCGCTTATTGACAGTGCGTTTGTCTCCCAGAGGTTGGGAAATGACGGTCTGGCAGCTCTGAATATATCTATGCCTGTCTTCCTGGTTATCTGTACTGTCGGGTCGCTCATCGCGGGCGGAGCGAGTGTTCTCTCGGCTCAGGCGATGGGAAAGGACAAGGTGGGGGAAGCTCAGAAGATATACCGGATGTCGGTTGTACTCGGTATTATTTCGAGCGTTGTAATGACCGTGCTCGGTCTTGTTCTTTGCGGTCCGATATCTGTTTTTCTGTCGGGTAATGGGGATCTTTATACCTATGTTTATCAATATTGTTTCGTAATGTTTATAGGCGTACTGCCTTATGTGATGATATATACCTGCCTTTACTATCTCCAACTTGAAGGGAAGACAAGGCAGATTACTGTTTCGATGATACTTATGATAGCATTGGACGTCGTGCTGGATTTCGTGTTCCTGTTTGTGTTCAATATGGGCATGATCGGAGCCTCTCTGGCCAGTATTGTCTCCATTGCTGTCGCTTGTATATACGGCTTTATTAGCCTTGAGAGAGGCTTTTCAAACTATCATTTCAAATGGGAAAAAATCACAAAAAAGGATCTGAAAGAGATATCCTACACCGGAAGCCCTATCGCGATAGTCAATCTGGCCGATGCGATCAGACTCTTGCTTCTGAATGTTATTATTCTCCATGTCGGAGGACTCGGTGCGATGGCGATCTGGGCGGTGCTCAACTCGCTCTGTGAGTTTGCCATATCTATTATATCCGGTGTTCCGCAGGCGGCAGCTCCGATGACGGGAGCGTATTACACAGCCAGAGAGAACAGTGGAATAAGGATCCTGTTGGGCTTTCAGATCAGGATAGGTCTTCTTCTGACGGCTATATTTGCTGCATTTGTGATAATTTTTCATGGTTTTTTTGAGGGACTGTTTCGCATAGAGACGAGTTTGTTTGTACCGTTTATATGGCTTGGCATCTACTGCCTGCTCGAACTGGTGCTAAATGTCTGGACATATTTTTTCAGGTCGACAAAGAGGATAATGCTCTCGAATGCGCTTATTCTTATGAGAAAGCTTGCATTCCCTGTTCTGGCACTTCTGATTTTCATGACATTGAGTAATAACCTGCTGTTTGCTTTCCTGCCTCTTGGCACATTGCTCTCAATAATAGTGGGACTCATCATAACCGGAATTGTTTCGGGAAAGACCAGGGATTCAAGAAGACCGCTTTCGAGGTATCTGCTCTTAGATGACAGCCTGGAGAGGGAAAACAAGGTAATTGATTTTTCAATCACGACAATCAATGAGGATATATGTGAGGCGAGCGAGAGGATCAGCGAGTTTTGCGCCGAGAACAACATGTCGCCGAAGCAGACTATGCAGCTTGGTCTTGCGATCGAGGAAATACTGACAGTTTATGTCGAAAAGAATGACAATCTTGAGAGTGTGGATCTCAGAGCGTTTGCGCTTGATGATACCACCGGTATAAGAATCCGTTGTGCAGGCATCCGTTACAACCCGTTTGAAGCGGATGATGAAGACGATTTCCTTATGGGAGTTAACATGATAGAAAAGATCGCTGAAATTGTCACATATAATTTTTCGCTTGGAACCAACAATCTGAATATCATGTTTGATAACGGAG
>CAJOQF010000104.1 GCA_905236295.1 uncultured Eubacterium sp.
CTGATGAGGAAGATGCTTCGATCGTAAAACTCAATGATGAGTTTAACAGCAAATACCTTGAGATGGTTGAAAAAAGCGAGGCTTCATTGGAGAGCGGCTACAACAATTACTTCGGAATGCTTGAGGACAATCCGCTCATTCAGCTTGTGAATGATGCAAAGATTTCATATGCAAAGGAAATAATTGCCGACAAACTGCCGGATTACACCGATTATCCGGTGATCGCTTCCACTTCATACCTTGCGGCGGGCAGCGATTCGGCAAATGATTATATCAGTACAGACAACAATATAAAGCTTAAGGATCTGTTGAATCTGCAGGAGTACTCACAGCAGTGGGCAAAGCTCTATTATCTGACCGGAGCTCAGCTTAAGGAAATGCTGGAGTGGCAGGCATCAGCATACACTGATCCGAATACCGCCGGTGATCAGACATGGGGAGATCCTACTGTTGATACTCTGGCTCACTCGGGGTACGTTCCGGTATTGTCGCCCGAGTGGGATAACTGGGAAGGTCTTATGGTATTTGACGGAGTTGAGTACACCATAGATGCGTCAAAGCCGGCCCGCTACTCAAAAGCCGGAACGCTTGTGGATCCTTCTGCACACAGAATTTCCTCACTCACCTGCAACGGAAAGACTGTGACGGATACCCAGACTTTTATCTGGATAAGCAGAAACATTAATTCCGGGGTCTATCCACCGATAGGAGAGGAGGTTCACGAGCAGAATCTTGTCGGAAAGACAAAGCTCTTTGTCGACGTCATAAAAGACTATCTCAAAGAGCAGAATCAATTCGGAAGCCTGCAGCTCTATGCCGATGACAACTGGCACGTAGAGTTTCCGGAGGGTGGAAGCTATCTGATAAAGACATCGCAGGCGTCGGAGGACGAGGCTGCCACAAAACGCTGGTATGTGGATGAGGCGGCTTCGGAGAACGGATACGCATATTATCAGGTCACACTTAATAACAGGTATACCGATGAGAGTGCGCCGCTTTTGGTCGCCTCCATACTTGAGAGGCGTGTCAGCGGAGATTCCGTTGATATCAGGGTGACGGCATCGGACAGATCCGGCATAAAGAATGTGCGTATCTTAAACGGCATTTACGGATGTGATGATCCGGCATGGAACAGCGCGAGGCCACTCAATGTATCGAATGTTTTTTCGGCAGAAGAAAACGGTACATACACTATCAAAGCCGAGGACAATCGCGGAAACGTAAATATAGAACATTTAATCATCAGCAATATTGACAGGACTGTCTCCACAGCACCTAAGGTAGATGCCTGTTCAAATATAGACACAGCCATAACCGGCAAGGCAGGTTCAGGGGCTTTGATCGAGGTTGTAACTCCGAATGAAAAATATGAGGGAACGGCAGCGGAGGACGGAACATTTTCCGTAAGTGTTGATTATCTACACTCCGGGGATACCATTCTTGTCAGACAGACCGACAAAGCCGGTCGTGTGAGTGCCTATACCGCTGTGGTCGTGGAGAGAAAGGCGGCAAACGCTGCTATTATCAGCTCCGTAAAAAATACGCAGACAGGAATAAAAGGAAAGCTTGACGACTCAAAGTACAGCAAGGTTGTTGCGATAAAGGGGTCGAGTATATACATCACGAAAGGACAGAAGGATGCTTTCAAGAGTACATCCATATACAGGAACAACAAGGACAAGGATATCGTAGAGACCACATACAGATTCAATTCTTCTACGAAGACATTCAAACTTGTCATACCTAACCTGAGGGCAGACCAGAAGGTTGCGGTCTATTCCTATGACTGCAGATATCGCGCAAGCAATGTAAAGAAATACTCCGTCAAGGACAGCGCTCCAAACCAGCCTGTTGTAAAGAGAGTAATTGCAAAAGAAAACATTGTTTACGGTCATGTTCCTGATCAGAAAACAGACTATTGCGATGTAAAAGTCACTCATTCGGGAAAGAGCTACAGTGCCAGAACCAACAAAAAAGGATACTTTAGTGTAAGAGTTCCTTCGGTCGATAAAAACGACAAGATCAAAGTGACCGCGAGCGATAAAAACGATAAGGGAAAGGTGAGAAACAGTCTTTCAAGGGTCGTAAAAGCGGTCGACGGTTTTAATGATAACTCAAAGGTTGCGCCATCAAAGATCGAGATAGACAAGGTGACAGATAAGGACAGACTGATAAAAGGCTCTGTCAATGCTTCGGAAAACGATAATGTGACTATAGTGATCAAGAACAAATCTATCAGTCCGAAACTGAATTCCAAGGGTGAGTTTACGGTAGTGCTTAAAAAGTCCATGTCCGTCGGAAGTGTGATCGCAGTGTTGGTGCGCTCCGATAAGGGTGAAGTAAAGGCATATGATTACAGTAAGGTTGCGCTTGCGCCACCTGAGAAACCTGAGTTCCTGACCAAGGAGATCAACGAAGAGACAAAGAAGATTTCCGTAAAATGCGCTGATAAGGCGATGGCTGTCTTGAAGGTTGGCAAAAAAATCTACAAGACCGGTGAGGCAAAGAAGGTTAAGGGCGGATACAAATACGTATTCGAGGTTAAAGAAATCAAAGAGAAAGCTAAGATTTCGGCGTTTATGATGAATAAAGCCGGAAAGAGTAAAGTTGTAAAGTTCGCAAAATGATCAGTATTGTGTGTACGGGGGCTTTACTGTAAATAGGGACACAGATTATGTTAAAAAGATTTTTTAACGACATAAAAAAATACAGACACTATATTTGGTATTCGGCTAAGGCTTCGCTAAAGAGCGAGGTTGCCGGATCCCACCTCGGATGGTTGTGGTGGTTTTTAGATCCGTTCTTCTTCATGCTTGTCTATACATTTATAGGTCTTGTTGTCATAAGGAAGAACCTTGATTATTTTCCGTGTTATGTATTCATCGGATTACAGACCTGGAACTATTTCTCAAAGACATTAAACACGAGCATATCTGCGGTGCGAAAGAATAAATCGGTCGTATCAAAAGTCTTTTTACCGAAGACTGTTTTGGTGTTTGTCACGCAGACTACAAATTTTATAAAGATGTGTATCTCATACCTGATAATTGTCGGTATGATGATCCTTTTTAAGGTGCCGGTTGACTGGCATATACTCTATGTGATACCGCTCATTGTTATGGTTTCGATATTTACGTTTGGACTGAGTTCCATCTTTATGCACTTTGGAGTCTACGTTGAGGATATGTCAAATATTGTTGCCGTGATACTGAGACTGTGCTTTTATCTTACGGGTATATTCTATTCGATCGAGAGTGCAGTGCCGGAACCATACAATAAGATTTTGCTTATGGGAAATCCTATCGCTTATATGATATATGAGTTGAGGAACTGCATTCTTTACGAAAAGTCGCCAAACATGTTGTTCTTTGCGATTTGGTTTGCGGTTGCGATAGTGTTGGCGATAATCGGCATAAATGTTGTTTACAGGAATGAGAATAACTACGCGAAGTCAATTTGACGAAGCTTGAGAGGATTGGATGATGGGAGCAGAAAAAGAGTATGCCATTGAGGTCAAGAATTTAAAGATCAGATACAGAACCTTCAATAAAGTTTCTCTTCGCGGAGGTCTCAAAGGCCTGTTTAAGAACAGGGTTGAGGTTTTTGAGGCGGTAAAAGGCGTAAGCTTTAAAGTACAAAAGGGAAAGATAGTCGGGCTTGTCGGCACAAACGGAAGTGGAAAATCCACCACCTTAAAGGCGATCGCTGGGATATTTTCTCCTGATGAGGGATCGATCGATCTGCACGGCAATTCGGTTTCCCTCCTCTCCATCGGTGTCGGATTTAAAAAGAGGCTTACCGGCAGGGAGAATATTTTTATCAGCGGTCTACTTATGGGATTTACCGAGAAACAGATAAAGGAACATGAACAGGAGATCATTGATTTTTCGGAGCTTGGAAGATTTATCGATAAACCGGTTGAGACGTATTCAAGCGGTATGAAATCAAAACTTGCGTTTTCAATATCTGCGGTGCTCGAGACCGATATTATCCTCATTGATGAGGTGTTCTCCGTTGGTGATGCCAGATTTAAGAAAAAGAGCTTCAGAAAGATGAAGGAGCTTATTGAAAATGAGAATCGAACCGTAATAATTGTCTCGCACAGCAACGGACAGATCAAACGACTCTGTGATCAGGTTATATGGATCCATGAGGGCAAGTTTGTCATGAAGGCGAAGACAAAGCGTGTTATGGGAATATATAAACGCTTTATGGACGGAGAGCTGACCATAGAGGAGGCAAAGAAAAGATACAGACAGCTAAAGAGGCAGGACAAGAAGAGAAGGGCAGAGAAGAGGGCGGCAGCCGAGCTGGCTAAGAAACAGTCGGAGGAGCTGGAAAATGGCACTTTGACAGACTCGGTGCCCGTAGAGAAGCCGGTCGCTGAGCTCGTCGAAGTGACTACAGTGTCTGTAGAGGAGTAACGCTATGACGCATTTAGAAAAACTTGAGGCGGAAGCCATCTACATAATAAGAGAGGTTGCAGCCGAGTGCGAGAAGCCGGTAATGCTCTACTCGATAGGAAAGGACTCGTCGGTTATGCTCCATTTAGCGCTCAAGGCGTTTTATCCGGAGAAACCACCCTTTCCTTTTTTGCATGTAAACACCACGTGGAAGTTTAAGGCTATGATCGAGTTTCGCGATAAGGTTGCCGAAAAATACGGCATAGAGATGCTTGAGTACATCAACGAAGAGGGTGTGAAGCAGGGAATCAATCCCTTCGATCACGGGGCAGCCTACACCGATATCATGAAGACCCAGGCTCTAAAGCAGGCTCTCGACAAGTATGGTTTTACGGCCGCTTTCGGAGGGGGAAGGAGAGACGAAGAAAAGTCCCGAGCCAAAGAGAGAATATTTTCATTCAGGAATTCAGAGCACGCATGGGATCCAAAGAATCAGCGCCCGGAGATGTGGAAGTATTTCAATACCGAGATAAACAAGGGCGAGGAGATAAGGGTATTTCCGATCTCAAACTGGACGGAAAAGGACATCTGGCAGTATATCAGACAGGAAAATATAGATATTGTTCCGCTGTATTTTGCGGATAAGCGACCGTGTGTGGTACGCGACGGCAATATCATTATGGTCGATGATGACAGGATGAAGTTAAAAGAGGGGGAGGAGATCCTCTACAAGAATATCAGATTCAGAACTCTTGGATGTTACCCGCTCACCGGAGGGATCGAATCCGAGGCGAGTACGCTCGACGAGATAATCGCGGAGACTCTGGGCGCTGTATCATCCGAGAGAACCAGCCGTGTGATCGATTCGGACGGAGGTTCGGCGAGCATGGAAAAACGCAAGAGGGAGGGGTATTTTTAGATGGAACTTTTAAAGTTTATTACATGCGGAAGCGTGGATGACGGAAAGTCCACCCTCATAGGACATATGCTCTATGATGCAAAGCTTCTGTTTGCCGACCAGAAGAATGCCCTTGAACTTGATTCGAAGGTTGGATCGCGAGGCGGTAAGATCGATTACTCGCTGCTTCTTGACGGACTTATGGCGGAGAGAGAGCAGGGCATAACAATAGATGTCGCCTACAGGTATTTCTCTACGAAAAAGAGATCTTTTATAGTGGCTGACACGCCGGGACATGAAGAGTACACAAGGAACATGGCGGTCGGAGCATCGTTTGCCGACCTTGCGATCATTCTCGTCGACGCTTCACAGGGCGTTCTTGTGCAGACAAGGAGACATACAAGGATATGTTCGCTCGTCGGCATCAGACATTTTGTTTTTGCGGTAAACAAGATGGATCTTGTAGGTTACGACAAGAACAGATTTGACGAGATAAGCAAAGATATAAAAAGACTCTTAGCGGAGTTTGAATACGATTCCCTCAGGATAATCCCGGTCTCTGCGACGGAGGGAGACAATATCACAGATGAGTCCCCCAATATGAACTGGTACAATAAAGGATCCCTCCTGGAATATCTTGAGCAGATAGATGTCGCAAAGGATGAGAGGGAAATCGGATTTACGATGCCGGTTCAGAGAGTTTGCAGACCGGATCATACATTTCGCGGCTTTTCGGGACAGGTTGAAACCGGAAAGATCAATGTCGGAGACACATTGCAGATTCTTCCTTCCAAAGAAAGGGCAGACGTAAGAGAAATCATAGTCGCCGGAAAAGAGGCGGCTTCATGCGAAAAAGGTCAGCCTGTTACGATAGCCCTTGATCGTGAGATCGATGTGTCGAGGGGATGTGTGCTCGTAAAAGATGCAGCCCCTTCGATTGGAAATATGTTTACGGTCAACCTGTTGTGGATGGATGACGAACCGCTTGTCACAGGCAAGAATTATCTCCTGAAACTTGGAACGGGAAAGATCCCTGCTGTGGTGATGACGATAAAATACAAGATCGGGGTAAATGACGGCGCTCATGTAAACACCGATGTCATCAGAAAAAATGAGATTGCCTGCTGTGATATTTCCGTATCTGAAAAGATTGTCTTTGACAGATTTGATGTCAATCCCGGGCTCGGCTCATTTATATTTATCGACAGGGTAAGCCATGCAACCGCCGCATGCGGTGTGGTAGTGCACAAGCTAAACCGTGGGGAGACACTGCAGTGGCAGGAATCCCAGGTAACGCCAGAAGAGAGGGCGCAGATGAAGTCGCAGACTCCGATCACGATACTTATGAGCGGACTTTATGCATCCGGCAAGACAGAGATAGCCTCAGCGCTTGAGAGAAAGCTGTTTACAATCGGCAAACACTGTATGCTCTTAGACGGTGAGAATATCAGGATGACGCTAAGCAAAAATCTAGGATTTAAAGAGGCTGACAGAAATGAAAATGCCCGCAGAATATCTGAGGTTTCGAGATTGTTAAACGATGCGGGGCTTATCGTGATCGATGCCTTTATTTCACCGTATAAGGCAAACCGCGATGAGATGAAAAAGGTCATCGGGTATGACAGGACGGTTGAGGTGTATGTTGCCACCCCTCTTGAAGAGTGCGAAAAGCGTGACAAAAAAGGTCTCTATGAAAAGGCGAGAGCAGGCCAGCTTCAAAACTTTACGGGTATATCTGCACCATATGAGGTTCCTCAGAATCCGGATGTGACCGTGGACGTGTCAAAGCAGTCGACCGAGGAGTGCGTGGAAGCGATATACGAAACGATAAAGGATAGAATATAGATCATAGATGGATAATAATAATCTGACGTATCATATTACGAAAACCGACAGAAAAAAAAGAGAGGAGATGCTCGGACAAAAGGCGGTTACGCTTTGGTTTACCGGGCTCTCCGGCTCAGGGAAGTCCACCGTGGCGGATGCGCTCGAACAGAAACTCTGTGAGATGGGAAAGCATACGATGTTGCTCGACGGTGACAATATCAGATTTGGACTAAACTCCGACCTCGGCTTTAGTGAGGCGGACAGGGTTGAGAATATCAGACGAATAGCCCATGTCTGCAAACTTTTAAATGACGCCGGGGTGATAGTGCTGGCATCCTTCGTCTCGCCATACGCTGCAGACAGACAAAAGGCAAAGGAGATCATCGGCGAGACTGCATTTACGGAGATATATGTCTCCACACCTATAGAGGAGTGTGAGAGACGTGATGTGAAGGGCCTGTACAAAAAAGCCCGCGCCGGAGAGATCGCCCATTTCACCGGGATTTCGGATCCTTACGAAGCTCCGCTCTCGCCCGACGTCGCAATCGACACCTCGAAGCTTTCGCTCGCTGAATGCGTAGAGAGGGTCCTCGTCTCATTGAAATGAACAAGAACCGCCAAGTGACATTTACAGATAAAACATGGTAGTCGCCGAGTTTCACTAAGCTCGACCTTCGTCGTCCAGATACATTTGTTCTCCGCGGGTAGTCTCGACATAAGAAGCATTTACGAAATCAAAGATTTCTATGCTTCTAAGTCTGCGATTCCTGCTCGAACAAACCGGACGACTCGTTCTTGCTAAGTGATTCGGCTGATTTACCATGTTTTTATCGTAAACGTCACTTGGCGGATATTTATGTGCACATTCTAAAGACTTGAGTTTTGAGCACCATTTAGATGACGAAATATCCTTCGCTGCTGTACAGGTAGGATTCGAGGTGTATGTTGTCGACGTCCCGCTTTTTTAGTTCTTCATTTTCAAGCAGGTATGCTTTCTCATCGTCAAAGGCGTACAGCCTGTAGACTATGACGTTCATCTCTTCACCGATGCTTACAGGTCGTCTTTCCAGTGAGCGGTGTGCGGTGAGCAATATCCCGTTTACTTCAAGCTTTAATTCAAGCGAGTTTCCCTTGAACAGAATATCACGTATGACGCCTTTTTCAGAGATGTCAATAAAATTCTTGAAACGCGGGTTGTCGTTTTTATATGCCTCGATAAATTCGGGGCGGATAACGGCACCTTTGAATCCTTCATTTTTGAATCCCTTTATTTTGTAATAGTCGTCCACTATGGTAGATTGACCTATAAACTCTGATACAAAAGGAGTGACAGGTTTTTTGTAGATGTCGATCGGGGTTCCGATCTGTTCAATGCGCCCCTCGTTTGTGACGATTATCTGGTCGGCAACCTCGACAGCTTCATCCTGATCATGTGTAACGAATATGCTTGTGATCCCGACCTTGTATATCATTTTTCGAAGCCA
>CAJOQF010000105.1 GCA_905236295.1 uncultured Eubacterium sp.
ACCACGAAAGCACGAGGAAAATCCATACTTGTATGGATTTGACGACGCTACGCGATAACAGGTGCTTTGCGCCTGTTATACCATATTCACGAGAAAAATTTATACGACAGAATAAGGTATTGTCTTAAATTGTAATCTTCGAGATCATTATCAATAAGGTCATTTATCTTTTTAAATCTATATACCAGAGATGTACGGTGCATCTGCATCGCCTCGGCGGTAGCCGCCATGTTTCTCTCACATTTAAGATAGGTATAAAGTGTCTTTGCCAATTCTGATTTATGTTCTTTGTCATAATCCATAAGTTTTTTCATGATAGGATGACAGAAGGTCTCCCTGGATTCTACATTTGTAAACAATGCCTGTATGTGATCCATATAGTGATCGGCGTAGACGGATACTCCGGGCTTTGTCTCGCTCGTACCTCCCATCTCTATCGCACGAAGAGCCTGTTTATAGTAATCCACGAATTTCATTATATCGGTAAAACTATTGCTAAGCCCTGCGTACAACTCATTTTCTATACAGATTTTTTGTGCCGTCTCAATATATTCCTTTGGAAGCACGGAATCGGAGGGTGTAAAAATCAGTGTTATGATCTGTCCGTTGTAAATAAGGACCTTCGAATTCGGGAAGCGACTCTCTATTATATTTCGCATATGTGCAGTGTTTACCGTCCCCGGTGTGCGCGCAGTCTCTATCACAAAACAGTACTTTGTCCCTGCAAAATCACTCTGCACATAGTCCATCCGCTTTTCAAGCATGCTCTTCGAAGATGTAATCTTGCCGTCCAGGAGGTCTCGCAGGAAGAATTCATGATTAAAACCTCTGTTTGTTCTTACGAAAGAATCTTTCTTTAAGTGTTCATTTACATACTTCTTCAATATCAACAACAAATCCGCATCAAGCTCTGTAAACGGTCTGTTGTACGCCGATATGACAATATGCCCTAAATTCTTTTGTGTATTTATAGCGCAGATAAGCTGGTCTGTATTAGCAGCCTTGTCAAAAGAATGGATTGGGGTCTCACTTGCCAGAACTTTCTTGTGAATGTGATTGTCACGATCCAAATGAGCAAAATCATTTGATGAAAACTTCTTATCCCTCAAAAAATCCAGTTGTCCCTCAATATCATTCGGGATCTTGTCCCAGTTTGCTGCGATAAGATTATACGACCCGTCAAACACAAAAATCGGGTTTCCAAACACACCATAGGAATGGTCTATTGCCGACTGCAGGCTATCCTCAAAAGACAGGAAATCAAGCATGGAATGACCGAGCATTCCCAGCGCACATTGTTTGTTGAAATAGCTCTGCAGAGTAGCCATAACCTCCTGAATAGAGTCCTTTGCCAGGATCAACACGCTGTCATCACTTGACAGTTTTGATGCAATCTCATCCAGATCCGAAGATTCCGGAACCACATATAATACATGAGCGTTGGTCAGATCTTTCGGCAGTTTTGTCCTTTGGCTGTTAAATACATAGAGTGTGTGCGGAAAAAATCCCACCTCCTCCTCGTTCGGAAAAGTCCAGCCTGTCAGGCAATGCATACTGTCGGAATAGACCAGATGCGTCTTTGCCTCTTTAAAAAGATTCTGAATGTTCTTCAATCCTATATACATGATTGATTCTCCTCTGGCATGTCTATGATTATCAAAATAAAAGCATACCGAATTAAGCTACAGTTCGACAATACTATAGAAATAAAAATACCATTTTCGTCATATATATACAAACGGTAAAAACGTATTATTTTATAAAATTTTTGTAAAGATAAAAATACAGTTAAGGAGGTAGAAAAACGATGAAGAACAAACTATCAACCAGTCTCACCGACAACCGATTCGGCAGTTGGGGATGGAGCATGATCTTTTACACCATGATACTCTATTTCTTCTATGCTGCAATCACCACAGATGGAATGAATCTTATACCGTCAGCGTTTGCCGAGGCACACGGATGGGACGCAAATGTTTTGCTGTCAGCTGCGACTCCGGCAGGACTTGTCGGACTGGTCGGCGGATTCGTATTCGGTCGACTTGTAATTAAAACCAAGCCCAAAAACATGGCAGGTGTATCCCTTATAATAACGGGTATTCTGTACGCACTTTTAGGTTCGGTTCCGTCAGTTCCGCTATATATTATAGATCTTATGCTGATCTGCTTCTTCGCCTCAGGATTCGGCACCGCTGCATGTCCGGCTTTCATTGCGAACTGGTTCCCGAGAAAGAAAGGAATTGCACTCGGTTGGGCAACCATGGGTGCCCCGATAAGCTCAAGCGCATTCGTTGCAGGAT
>CAJOQF010000106.1 GCA_905236295.1 uncultured Eubacterium sp.
TCAACTATTTTTTCAGAAAAAAAGACCCCTATACCATTTCTGGTATAAGAGTCTTATTGTCGTCACACTTAACTTAATGACATTGATCATTCTCGGGGAATTTTTTTCATATATCGTTCCATTATTGACATCAATTGATCTTCGTATTTCTTGTCTGCATGTACTTCGAATGCGTCCGGATCGATAGGAAGATCCAACTCGGCCATACGTCTTACGCTCCATATATATAGAATATCAAGTGCAGGTATAAGGTCTTCTCCCAAAGGTGTGAGTATGTACTCTACCTTGAGTGGGATAGTATTGTATTGGATTCTTTCTACAAGACCGTCTCGCGTGAGCTCCTTCAGCTGCTGGCTGAGTACTTTTTCACTGACATGAAGAGTCTTTTTTGTCTCATTAAAACGAATCTTTCCGTAATGATGGATGTGATGTAAAATAGTCATTTTCCATTTTCCGGATATACAATTTGTCACAAAGTGATAAGGATTTACAGTTTCCATGGTGTTCTCCTATGATAAAAAAATATTGTAAATACAAATCAGGTAATCTAGTAACATTTCAGAAATCACTTTTATTGTAGCATATAAAAGTTTATAATGCAAATATAAATATAAATGTCGGAGGTAGTCTGTGCGTAAACGTATTCAAAACCTTGCTCTCGGTAATGTTGATGAGCCGGTTATGAATCTGAAGTTTGAAACAGATTCTGTAAATGTAGTAATTGAAGATGGGATTAACTATGAGGGTAGTTTTACTGTTGAAAGCATTGATAGAAACACCATGCGGGGTTTTGTTTTCTCCACTAATCCCCTTGTAAAAATTGACAATGACCATATTAATGGTCTGAAGACCATTTTTAAGTATAAAGTCGATGCTTCTTCTGTCCGTAACAGGGATAATATAACAGGAGATTTTGTTTTTATGTTGTCCGGTTGTGAAAAGGTTATTCCTTTTTGCTTTGAGAGAAAAGTGGGCGAGGAGATCATCAATAACAAAACGCACCTTGAGATTCTTGCAGATACATTTAAAAATTCTCTCGTTGATGCATCAAAGCTACTAAGAGACGATTCATTCAGACATGATCTTGAAAGTGAAGACCCAAAATACAGAATACTACTTGAAGGACTGTTCGGGCTCAGTGATCAGTATGATGCTATTGAGGAATTTCTGGTCGGAACAGGTATAAAAGACCGCATAGAGCTTTTATCCGACAAGTTTGACTATGATTTTAAAAGTATTGACGGCATGTCAAAATACTTTATCAAAATACAAAAGAGTACATGGGGATACATAGAGCTTAAGGTTGAGTGTGATTCCGATATAGTAAAGCTTGAAAAGACATCATTTACATCTAAGGATTTTTTGAGTGAGGAATTGCTCATACCGTTTTATATTGATCCTCAAAAAATATATGGTGGCACAAATAAAGCCCGTATTAAAGTTACTTCAAAGCTAAAGAGTCTCTCGTTTAGTATAAATGTTCATAAGCCTCTAAAAAGAAACAATACCGATGATATCAACGAGAAAAAAGAACTCTTCCAGATCACAAAAGAATATATTGATTTCAAGATGGGCAAAATGGTCAAGGGACACTGGAAGGAATCTCTCTTTCAGCATATAGCCAGGCTCGACCCTGAGGGAGAGAGAAAGTTTTTCTTTGATCTTTCCATGGTTCAGGCGCTTATCATTAATAAGCAGGTTCAGGATGCCAAGATCAGACTCGAGGAGTTTGAGCAGAGCTACACCAGGACCGACACACCGCTGTATGCCTTTTACCTGTACACTACCACACTTATCAATCATGACCATTCATATGTGCTTGACATCACATCAAAGATCAGGGAGATCTATGCCGGATATAAGCGCGATGAACTTATGTTTTGGGTGCTCACATATATGGAGAGTGAGTATAGGGATTCCGGCTTTTTCCTTGTTGAAGCAGAAGAGATGTTTTTGAAAGGCTACAACAGCCCTATGCTTTTTTTGGAGGTCTCAAAGCTCTTCAATGAAGACGCAACATCGCTCGTAAAGCTTGGACGATTTGAGATCCATGTGCTCAATTGGATGTCAAAGAATGATTGTCTTGGGGATGATATCCTTATCAGGCTTTGTGAATTACTTCGCCATGTCAACAGATTTGAGCCGCTTATAGTTTCGCTTCTCCTAAAGCTGATCAAAAGCGGTAATTACAGCACAGATATCTTATCAGAGACCGCATCCTACATGGTCAGATGCAGATACTACAACAGTGCTGCGGTTGAAGTTTACAGGCTTGCCATTGACGATTCATTAAATATCTCAGGATTGTTTGAGGCTTATATACTGTCTGTAGACAATATAGTTTACAGTGATATCCCCAAATCGGTAATGCGTTACTTCTCCTTCAATTCAAGGATCCCTGAGGTTAAACGCGCCGCTTTGTATGTGAATCTGTTGAGACACAGCGCAGAAAACTATACGATCTACACAGAAGCAAAGCCTACCATTGACAGATTTATAATATCATCCATCAAAAACAGAAGATATGAGTATCCGTTTTATGAGCTCTATGATATGGAGCTTGAAAAAGATCTCATAGATGATGAAGTGGTCGAATCACTTCTTTCGATGATGTTTATCAGAAAAGTTAATGTGTCCTGGGATAAAGCGGTAAAAACCATTGTTATCTTTGACGCCTTAAAGATAAATGTATCCACTCCGGTGATTGACGGTGCAGCCTATATTCCTGTCTATCCCGGCGCGTTTACCGTATTCTATGAGGATGGATACGGAAGAAGATACATCGCTCCTGGCGAAGACATAGGAAACAATATCTTAAATCGCGGACGTATACTTGCGTTGTCCGACGACATGGTAATAGATAACCTCTACATTCGTCTGATGCATGTAAACGCCTATGAGAATGCACATATCAACAATGATGATGCGCTGGCTCTTTTGGAATCGTCCGAGATAAAGACGGCGTACAAGTTTGACCTTCTGAAAAAGATTGCCGAGTACAATTCGGACATAGACAACGATATACTTCGCGCTGCGGTTCGCAGGATCGGCAACCACCCGATTCCGCAAAATGCCAACGCCACGCTTTTGAAAACATTTGTCAGGATAAAAGATTGGGACAGGGCAGTATCGGTCGTTAAAGCATACGGCTTAAATGAGCTTGCTCTGAGGGAACTGGGTATATTGGCGGCTGCAGTTGTCGACAATGAAGATTATGATGATGACATAAAACTTTATATTGCCGAGAAGGCTTATGAGTCCGGTGCCAGAAACCCCCATATCCTCCGGTATATCGGCAGGGAGAGCAAGCATTCCATCAAAGGGCTTGCAAAACTATTTGATGATATGGTTGATGTCGGATGTGAGTGTTATGATTTGACCGAGAGGCTGATGCTCACCATGCCTTTTACCTGCACCATCCCGAAGAACTATTACAGTATATATAAGGTGTATCTCAATGAGGGTGGCAACTCAAAGGTACTTGAAGCTTTTCGCAATTTTTTGAGTTATCTTTATATTATTTCCGAGAAGGATATTGATTTTAATGATATTTTTGGTGTAATATACATTTCTGATGTTGAAATCAGAAGTGCCTGTTATATTAGAAAAATGGCTATGTTAAAGCTTCTTACATATGATGAGGATATACTGCCCGATATCAGAGAAGATTTGATAAAAGAGTTTCTGACAGAGGCACTTGCAAGAAATGATTATTACTCGTTTTATAATCGCCTATCGGATGATATCAAAAAAGAGTTTATGCTTTACGGTATAAGCGTTGTATCACGGGTTGATAAGCTTGCCTCAAGTATGAGTCTGTATTATAAATCAGGAGATCAACTTTCAAACAGAGAGATGCAGCAGCCTGTCGCAGGTTATTTTTCGTGTCCTCTCTCTGTTATTGATGTGGATGAAACCTGTTATTGTAAAACCATTAAAAACAGAACGATGCAGCTGTGGAAAGCTTCCATTAACCCTCGTAAGGAGAGATTTAAATCTGATTCCAGAATCGATATGGTTTGTGATTTGACCCGAAAGCCGGAACCGGGAAGTTCGGACAAACGTAAAAAAGACATTTATTCGTATGTAGGTATGTCAAAATATACATTCGACAATTTTAAGGCACTTTAAGGTAGAGTTTATGAAAGATGTAATAGGTATAGATATAGGAAATGAATATGCCTATGTTAGTTTTTATAAAGATGGGATGGATAAGCCTCAGACGATAAGTCCGTTTGCAGGCTCTGAAAAGTATGCCATTCCGGTTGAAATTGCCAGAGATGCTTCCAAGCGTGAATGGGTATTTGGAAGCCGCCTTATGGATCAAAATGTCAGAGACCGGCTTATGATCAAAAAGAATCTGCTCGACAATGCCTTTGAATATGTCGATAATCCCGATCTTGCCGAGGAACACTGCAGGATCCTAGGAGCGTTTTTCGGGTATCTCTTTAATCTTGCAAAGAAAAACGGTGTTGAGAAGAATGATGCGTCAGTCGTTCTCACCACAGATAAACTCGACAAAAAAAGAGCAGGCATTCTAAAAAAAGCTCTCTATGAGTGCGATATTAAGGATGCTGACATATATATGGTAAATCACAAGGAGAGCTTTTTCTTCTTTCTGGCAAATCAGACTTATGACAGATGGCTTCATGATGTGGTTTTGTTTGAGTACAATGCCGGTGCCATGATCGAATACTACTTCACAAAAAACAATTCCACCAAACCTCCGCTTGTAAGCATCACAACCGGCAGGGTTGATGAGTTTACCGGGTTTATGGATGATGCTCAAAAGGACATCGCCTTTGAAGCGTATCTGAATAAGGCGTTTGACAGGAAGAATATTTCGACGGTATATCTTGTCGGGGATGGATTTAACGGTGACTGGTTAAACAACTCACTTGGGGTTCTTTGTAAAAACAGAAAAGTATTCTCGGGCAAGAATCTTTTTACCTCCGGGGCGTGCTATTATCCGTTTTCTGAAGAAAAACGCGATATGATATATGTCGGGGACAGTATGATGCAGTGTGATTTCAGCATGGATATCCGTGTCGGAAAGAGCAAGGGTGAGGTCAATCTCATCAACGCCGGTGACAATCTTTACAGAAGTTTTTGTTCCTGCGACATTCTGCTTGATGACGAGCCGTCCATCAATATCAAGTCCAAAAAATTTATGAGCAGTGACGCTCATATCAACGTACTGGAGCTTTCCGGTATGGAGAGACGTCCGGCGAAGGCTACAAGGGTCAACCTTAGAATAGAACCGACGGACAACAATACAGTAAATGTTACGATCAAGGATCTGGGGATGGGGGAGATTTATCCCTCCAGTTCAAAAACCTGGAATTTTTCGGTAGGTGAATAATAATTATGGGTCAGGTAATACTTTGTCATCCATATAAAGCTACAACTCCATATGTGATAAGTTATACCGGTACCCGTGTTTATACTTATGAGGAACTGTGCTACTTTATCTGTGACAACCTCGATCTGATGGACAATAACATCATGGATGTCAGCCTTGTGTCATGGATGAAAGAGCAACTGAACATGAAGGATATCGCTGAAAAGCTGAGCGCCGGTCTAAAGAACAATATCGGATATACCGGCTTTCTTTCACTGATTCTCGGTGAGGGAGGTTTCCTGGATGATTCCGAGATGCGTTCCGTTATTTCACAGCTCAGCGAGATCAGCAAGATGTCCTCTGATGAAAAGATAAAACATCAGGCTGACAAATACCTGAACAATAAGAAGTATTCACTCGCGTTTGTTCTTTATCTGCGTCTGGCTGAGAAACTTGAAAAGGACGAGAAGCGTGACAACAAGAAAAATGAACTCTATGGCGATATACTCCACGATATGGGTGTGATCTACGCCAATATGTTTATGTTTGAACTTGCAGCGGACTATTTTAAAAAGGCATACAGACTTAATCTGAGGGAAGAGTCAAATATTGCTGCAAACAATGCTTCTGAGATGGCGCTAAAAGACAGGTATGAGTTTGTTAATGCCGGCAAGGAGACACTGATTAAACAATATGGTACAGATGCAGATGTTTTGGATGAAGTGTCCGATATAGTTCGGCAAGCTTTTGGAATGTGTGAGCATGGGACTTTTTAGTTGGTTTAGAAACAGAAGAAAAAAGAAGAACAAAGACAAACAGATCCTTGAAGAATTTCTTGGCGAACCGCCAAAAGAGATACTCTCTGAAAACGGAAATTACCGCAACATTGAAACGGAGGGTTATTTACTCGGAAGACTTGAGGATCTTCTTGATGAGATTAAGTCCTTAAATGAGGCAAAGGATGAGTATTATGAGGTCGTCGATTACATCAACGATATTCAAATGCTCGAAAGTCTCGATGAGGAAGAATTATACCAGCTACAACATGTTTCAAACCAGCTCATTTCACTCGGGAAAGCACAGGAGGATTATCTCAACTACGGTAACAAGCTTACAAATGAACAGTTTAATATGATGAGGATGTCTGAGAATGAAATAGAGAACATTGTCAGACGTATGCAGGACAACGAAAGTTATTACAGCACGCTCAAAAGAGATATGGGTTATCTTGAGAGCGAGCGAAATGAATGGATCCTCACAAAGGAGAAGCTGAACAGGGAGGAAATCTTGCTTCGCAAGGGTTCGACCTGGCTTTTTTCTGTATTTATAGTGCTTTGTATCGTACTTTTTGTAATGCAATTTGCATTTGATATAGAAATTCGAATTCCGTTCTTGATAGCAGCGGTATCTGTTGCTATAATAGGTGTCGGTATTTTCTGGAGGCTGGGTCAGGATTCGAAGTCCAAGAGACAGGCAGAAAAGAATTTAAACTATGCGATTGAGCTCCTAAACAAGGTTAAACTAAAGTATGTAAACACCCAGAATGCGCTCGATTACACAGCCAACAGATTTGATGTAAACAATTCCTACGAGCTTACATATCTTTGGGAGGAATACCTAAAAGCGCTAAAGAGAGAGGAAAGCTTCGAAAAAGTCAAGGAGGATATTTCCTACTATGAGCGCTCGATGGAGATGAAGCTCAAGAATTTTCATTTGAAAAACCGCAATTCCTGGCTGCTTAAGCCGGAGATATTTGTTGATGATAAACAGATGCTCCTCTTAAAACAGGAGCTCTACAGAAGAGAGGAGAGACTTAAAAAAGATCTTAAATACAAGATAACAACGATCAGGAACTCAAGGGACGAGATAACAAGACTTATCAACAGACAGCCCACGGTATCCAAAGAGATCATTGATATCCTGGATTCTATAGATGAATTATTGGGAAATGAAAACTGGTAGAAAGGAAAGAGCTATGAAAAACACTGTTTTGACGCTACGCAAACAAAAAGAGGAAAATGATAAGATAACCATGCTTACATGCTATGATTATTCCATGGCGAGGCTTATGGATGATGCAGGGGTGAATGTACTCCTTATAGGAGATTCGCTTGGAATGGTCATGCTGGGATATGAAGATACGTTATCTGTGACAATGGAAGATATGATCCATCACACGGCAGCTGTTGCAAGGGGAGCAAAGAATGCTTTTGTACTTGCGGACATGCCGTTTTTGTCGTATCAGACCAGTGTGTATGATGCGATCGTAAATGCCGGCCGTCTGGTAAAGGAAGGTCGTGCGAACGGAGTAAAACTTGAGGGAGGAGCCGCTGTCTGTGAACAGATAAAAGCTATCGTTGATGCGCAGATTCCGGTTTGCGCACATTTGGGACTTACTCCGCAGTCTGTAAATGCCTTTGGCGGATTCAAGGTTCAGGGCAGAGGAGATGAGGCTTCCAAGAGGATCATCGAAGACGCAAAGCGGGTTGAGGATGCCGGTTCATCTATGCTTGTTTTGGAGGGGATCCCGGCTGAACTTGCTACGAAGGTAACTGAGACAGTCTCTATTCCGACAATAGGAATCGGTGCGGGAGCCGGATGCGACGGGCAGGTTCTGGTATATCAGGATATGCTTGGTATGTTTTCCGATTTTGTGCCGAAGTTCGTCAGGAGATTCGGTGAAGTCGGAGATGTTATGAAGAATGCGTTTAAGGATTATATTGATGCGGTAAAAGACGGCAGTTTCCCTGCCGAAGAACATACATACAGTTAGATCTAAGGAGAATATGATATGGAAAAGTTGACAAAGGTTGTCGATGTAAGGGCAAGAGTAAAAGAATGGAAAAGACAGGGACTCAAAGTAGGACTTGTGCCGACAATGGGATATCTCCATGAGGGTCACGGAAGTCTTATTCAGAGAGCAGTCAAAGAAAACGACAAAGTTGTGGTAAGCGATTTTGTAAACCCTATGCAGTTTGGTCCGACTGAGGATCTCGCCAGTTATCCGAGAGACATTGATGCGGATTGCAAGTTCTGTGAAAAACTCGGGGCTGATATAGTATTTAATCCTGAGCCGGAGGAAATGTACACAGACGGTTTCTGTTCTTATGTTGATATGTCTGTCCTCACCGAGGAGCTCTGCGGTCTTTCAAGACCGGTTCACTTCAGAGGAGTGTGTACTGTTGTAAACAAGCTGTTTAATATTGTCACCCCTGACAGAGCTTATTTCGGTCAGAAGGATGCACAGCAGCTAGCTGTGATCAAGCGCATGGTCATTGATCTCAATATGGACATTGAGGTTATCGGATGTCCTATAGTAAGAGAGGACGACGGACTTGCAAAGAGCTCAAGAAACACCTATCTTTCAACGGAAGAGAGAGCTGCAGCCCTCATTCTTTCAAAGTCTATCAACCTTGCAAAAGAATTGATCGACAAGAAGGAGACAGATGCCAAAAAGATCACTGACGAGATGAAAAAGCTAATCGAGACCGAGCCTCTTGCAAGAATCGACTATGTCAAGGCGGTAGACGGACTTACCATGCAGCAGGTTGACACTATCAAAGCGCCGGCTCTCATCGCAATCGCTGTCTATATTGGTAACACAAGATTGATTGATAATCTCATGATTGAGGAGGATTAGTATGTTTTTGGATATGCTTAAGGGAAAGATACACCGTGCCACTGTAGTTCAGGCAGAGCTTGACTACGTTGGAAGTATCACTGTCGACGAGGACCTGCTTGATGCTGCCGGCATTCTCGAATACGAAAAGGTTCAGATCGTTGATGTAAATAACGGTTCAAGATTTGAGACCTATACCATTGCAGGGGAGCGCGGAAGCGGAATGATCTGCCTCAACGGTGCTGCCGCAAGATGTGTCTCTACCGGAGATAAAATTATCATCATGTGCTATGCGAAACTCGATGAGAAAGAAGCTAAAGAGCACAAACCAAAGGTGGTTTTCGTAGATGATGACAATAAGGTGGCAAGGATCACTAATTACGAAAAACATGGATTGTTGAAGGATATGTAATATGTTAAAGGATAAATGTGTTGTCCTCGGAGTGACGGGATCCATAGCAGCATACAAGATCGCGAATCTTGCAAGTATGCTTGTGAAGCTTGGCGCCGATGTCCATGTTATCATGACTGAAAATGCTAGGAATTTCATCAATCCCATCACTTTTGAGACCCTGACAAACAACAAATGTCTGGTGGATACGTTTGACAGAAACTTCCAGTTTCATGTCGCACACGTTTCTCTGGCAAAAAGAGCGGATGTAATGCTTGTCGCTCCGGCTTCCGCAAACGTGATCGGCAAGATCACAGCCGGTATTGCAGATGATATGCTTACGACTACCGTGCTTGCCTGCAAATCGGA